>JAUWZH010000365.1 GCA_030615435.1 Candidatus Brocadiaceae bacterium
CACTCCCGGCATCGCCACAACGGTAGCCTTCCCGAGGGGGCACGAGAAACCGCGCGCGGTACCCCTCGGGTTCGCAAATATCTCCGATCCCTCGGGGAAGTATGCCTGCCCCGCAGGGGCTCCGGACATCCTGTGGCCGTGCGACTCCATGATGCGCCGCACGTGTTCGAGCGACTCGCGGTCCGGCACGAGTTCCCTGCCGGCCGCGCCGGCGATCGCCTTGCGGGTGCGGTCGTCGGCCGTCGGCCCGAGACCGCCGCTGACCACTATCAACTCGCAGTCAGCCGCCGCGCGGAGCAGCTCCTCCTGGAGCACGGCGCCGTCGTCGCCGACCGTGACGATTCGCCGCACGCGGAACCCGTGGGCCGTGAGCTCTCGGGCCAGAAAGCAGGCGTTGGTGTCCGGCGTCTCTCCGCCGACAAGTTCCTCACCGGTGGACAGGATGGTGACGTGCAACGCGCTCACCGGCGAGGTCCCTCCGCCTTCTCGCCACTGTCCCGAAACGACGGGGCGACCCCCGGGGGGGATGCTCGACGGCTCGGAGCCGTATTGGTGGGGGCGCGGGGAAGGCCGGATTCGTCCTCTCTGCTCAGCAGATCGCTGTCGTAACGGCTCCACGGCGAGCGCCTCCCCACAACAGAGACGCGCCCGCGGAAAAGCTTCAGACGCACCTCGCCGCTCACCCGCTCCTGGGTGACGTCCACGAAGGCGTCCATGGCCTTCCTGAGTGGGGAGAACCAGCCCCCGGCGTAGACCAGCTCGGCGTAGCGCCGCGCCTCGACCTCCTTGACCCGGAGGGTCTCGTAGTCAAGAGTGATCTCTTCGAGGGCGCTGTGCGCCTCCATCAACACGGTCGCCCCGGGGGCCTCGTAGGCTCGCCGCGCCTTGATGCCTGCGAGTCTGTCCTCGATGAGTTCCACCCGGCCCACGCCGAGTCGCCCGGCCCGCTCGTTGATCTCCCTGACCAGTTCGTGAGGCGCCAGGTGCTCGCCATCCACGGCCAACG
The DNA here is from genome assembly GCA_030615435.1 of Candidatus Brocadiaceae bacterium. Lineage (GTDB taxonomy): Bacteria > Planctomycetota > Brocadiia > SM23-32 > SM23-32 > JAUWZH01. Next base: position 1,007 of record JAUWZH010000365.1, read on the forward strand.
GAATGCCCTTGCCGAACTCGACCGTCAGATGCTCCGGTTCAGCCGGGCCCTCCTCCGGGGAAACCGTGAGTCGGTAGACCTCATCGGGCAGCGCCTCCCAGGTGCCGAGACTGAGATCGGCGACCACGCTGGCCCCCCAGAGGTTGGCGTCAAAACTCAGAGCCGGCGTCACGCCTTGCTGCGGGACGATCCCGTGCTCTCGTGCATACTCCAGGGCCTTTCCGCGGCTGCTCAGCGGGGGGATCTCGCCCGGTCCGACTATCTCCAACTCGGGGGCGAGGGCGGCGACATTCGCCTCGAAACCGGCGAGGTCGTTGCTGCGGCTCCCCGCTCCGAGGGCCACGTGGCGGCATCCCTCTTCGCGGGCCAATCGGGTCACCACCGCCGCTATGAGCGGGCGCGCCAGCGCCCCGCTCAGAAGGCAGTGCCTCTCATAGACGGCGGAAGCCTTCAGGGCCCGGAAGGCATAGTCCCGGCAGAACACCTCGCGGCAATCCTCGATGTGCGCCCCCTCTGCGCCGATGCGCACGGCATATTCCCCGAGCTCGGAGGGCCGAGCGCACTGGCCCAGATCTACGAAAACCGCCTTTACCTTCCAGCCCAGGTGGTCCCGCAGCCAGTGCAGACACACCGATGACTGCAGTCCACCGGTGAAAGCTACGATTACCTCTTGCATCCTGCGCCCCCGCGTGAGAGCAGCCCAAAAAGCAGTTCCCTCAAGGGATTATAGCCCTTCCGTTCTCCGGCGGCAAATTTTCA
>JAUWZH010000113.1 GCA_030615435.1 Candidatus Brocadiaceae bacterium
AGGGAATTACCTATCGACTCGTAATCTATTCCGGCCGAGTCCAGGGTCCTCAAGTCGAGCACCTCAGCTCTTATGCCCTCCCGCTCAAGCGCCTCGGCGGCCTCGTCGGCCAGGTTCACCATGTAGGAATAGGCGACGACCGTTACGTCCCGGCCGGACCTTACCAGACGCGCCTTCGTCGGCTGAACCAGGTAATCCTGCCCGGCCTCGGGCACCTTGCCCTTCTGGTTGTAAAGTTCGTGATGTTCGACTATCAACGTGGGGCTCGCTGACATCATCGCGGCATTGAAAAGCCCTATGTAATCGAACGGGGTGGCCGGCGCCAGAACGCGCCAGCCGGGGAAAAGGCCGAACAGTGCGACGGGATCCATGCTGTGCTGGGCGCCGTAGCCACAGCCTATCGCCACCCTCGTCCTCACCACAAGGGGCACGTCAACCCTGCCCCCGTAGATGTGCCTGAGCTGCCCAATCTGGTTTAGACACTGATCGGCCGCGACCAGTGCAAAGTTGGGAAACATTAGCTCGACGACAGGCTTCAGCCCTGCCATCGCTGCGCCACAGGCAAGGCCGCAGAATCCGGCCTCCGATATGGGCGTATTGAGCACCCTGTCGGGGAACCTCTCCGCCAGACCCCGCGTGGCGCCGTAGGCGCCCCCGCCGAGGTTGGCCACCTCCTCACCGATGACGAAGACGCGGGGATCTTTCTCGAGCCATCGTCCGGTTACCTCTACAGCGGCGTCCACATACTTTATTTCCCTGGGGCAGTCTATGTCGTCAGACTCTACGAAGCCAGTCCCCTCTGCCACGCTCTCGTCGCGAATGCCTTCGTACACGGTTCGGGGATCGGGCCACAAGCTTTCCTTTATAGTGATTGCGCCTCCAGAAGACTCAGTACAAAACTCAACCGCACTCTCAACACATCGCTCGGCATTTTCACGGAGTTGTTTCTCCTTTGCGCCGTCCAGCAAGCCCAGGCGGGTCAATCGCTGCACACACGTCTCCACCGGGTCCCGCGCGCGCCACTCAGCCTCTTCTCGTTTGTCGCGGTAACCGTAAGCACTGCCACTGATGTCCCCGGCGTGATGAAAGAATCGGTAGGTCTGCCCCTCTATCAAACATGGCAGTCCCCCACGCTTCCTCTCGCTGATCGCCTTTGATACCGCCAGTTTCACCGCCACGGGGTCCATCCCGTCCACCTGAATCCCGGCCATGCCGTAGGCCCCCGCCCGCTCGCACAGCTCGTCAACCGAACAGGCGCTGTCGGGGGTGGTACCCACTGCGTAGAGATTATTCTCGATGAAGTAAACTATCGGAGCCTTCCACAACGCACCCAGATTCAGGGCCTCATGGAAAGCGCCCTGGTTGACTGCCCCGTCCCCGAAGAAGCAAACAACCACGTTGTCCGTCCCACGGAACCTTTCGGCCCACGCGGCGCCCGTGGCGATGGGAATCCCCCCGGCCACGATGGCATTGGTTCCTATAACCCCTATTTCGTCGTTGTAGAGGTGCATCGAACCGCCCCGCCCCCGGCAGCACCCCGTTGAAAGCCCCATGACCTCCGCAAGCAGAATGCGCACTTCCTCCGCCATCTCTTCGGTGATACCGTGCACGAGGGGATTGTACCCGGCGGGTGCGCGACAGGAGAGTGCCTTTGCCAGGTATTGATGGTGAGCGCGGTGCGTGCCGGCCACCATGTCCGAAGGGCGAAGGGCGCTGACGGCGCCCACTGCCACGCCCTCCTGGCCCACGCTGCTGTGCACGGGACCGTTCACCAGCCCGGCATTCTTGAGCTCCAAGAGCCTTTGCTCAAACCTTCGAATGAGCAGTAGCTGTTGGGTCATGGACAGCAGCACAGCCGGGGCCTCGGCGGCCCAGTCCTCGTCGTCCACGACGAGTCTCTTGAGCTGGACGTGCTTCTTGAGATCCTTCAGCTTCATGGCACGCCGCAGGATAGGTCAATCCTTCAGACATTGCAACAAGCCACAGCCAGAGGGGCAACTGTTCAAGATGACGTAGGAATGGGGTCGAAGCAGGCCCTGATACGAGGCGGGGCGCGAAATCGGAGGAGCGAGTTCGCGAAACTCCCCGTCGGACGCATTCGACCTGACCAACGGTGGCGTGCCACGGTCCGACTGCGCTTTGAGGTTCCTGTGGTTGACGGCGAGCCCATCGGCAGCGCTCAGGGCGCGCGTCCTTCTTCCAGCAATATTGTGCGTGGACGCACCAGCAGCACAATCGCGCAGTTGGCCAGGTCCAGATCCTTGCCTGCCTCCTCACCCAGCCAGATGGACGCGACAACGCCAGCCAAGGGTCCTTCGTCCACCACGACCAGGAATCCACCGTCCGGCACGGCGGCGCTCACGCTGAAAGCCTCTGCCATACTATCTTTGAACGCCTTGACCACAAGACGGACGAAGACTTCTCTCTGATCCACAAGCGGCATAGCGGTCACTTCGGTTGCGTTGAGGGCAAAAGAGAGAGAGCCACTTTGACCTGCAAGCAACGTGATAGAGGGGCTGGCCTCCAACCTGAGGGTCTGGGCCTGAAGGCGCTCGAAGAAGCTGCGGTCGGGCAGTTTCCTTGTAACAGCTCGGAAGCGAGTATCTGTAGCCGCCAGCACAACGCTGTCTTCCGGAAGCCCAAGCGCCGACACAGCCGCCGCTGGATTTGCTGCCGCCTGCCTGGGGATCATGCCCTTCTTGCCGACGAACACACGCATCTCCAAGTTAACCTGGAGGTACATGCCCTCTCGCATCTCGCGAAGGATCTCCTCGATCCGGGCATGCTGGAGAGGAGTCGCAATGACGGTAAGGCGCCCTACTCCCGGGAGCGACATGCGCGGCAGGTTTTCCGGGCCGAGTTCCTGCCATTGTTCGCTCGGCAACACGGGGCCGACTGCGCCGAAAGGAAACTGGCTCTTCAGCAAACGTGCAACTTCGTGCGCCTTGTCCTGGATTTCCCTTGTTGACATATGTGCCCTCGGAACCACGGAGGGCCACAGGCGAACAGCGAACGGAATCACTCGATGTTCTTCGGGGAGCACAACCCCTCCGCCCACCCTGTCCTGGATTTCCCTTGTTGACTTATCTGTCTTCGGACGCACGGAGCGCCGCCCGTCATCAGAGGCTTGTTGGAAAGCCACGAGCAGGAGGTCGTTGATATCGTACGTCCGCAGGCACGGCTTCTCTTCGTCTGCATCCGGTTTCTGCACGCCAGGCTCAGACCCCACCCCCTCCAGCGGCCCTCGTATCTGCCTCTGGAGCGTTTCCGCCTTGCCGATCTTGATGATCCCGCCCTCAACCATCCACGAAAGCTCCGCCAGCTCGCAGAGCAGGTCAAGAAACTCCGCAAGAGTGCACTCCACGTTGATCCTGATGTGGGCCAGCTCGGGTGGCAAGTCCTCCTCCACCAACTGGTAGTCAAGGGGCGTGACTTCCGTCATGAATTCAAGCACAGTGGGCAGGGGAGTGTCGAAGGCTACAGAAACTCTCTTGCCGAGCGGCTCCTGCATGTCCGGCGGTATGGCCCCCACGCGGGGCGATCCCGCCCGCTGGAGCCTCTCTGGGCTGGCTATCTTGATAACCGGCCCGTCCACCTTCCAGCCCATCCCGGCGAGTTCACATATCATGTCGAGCGCGTTGCGCAAGGTGGTCTCGATATTGAGGGTGATCGGGGCCAGGTCCGCCGGGAGATCTTGCCGGTAGAGCGCGTAGTTGACCGGGGTGACCTCCTGGAGGAACCCGATCACCTGGGTCAGCGGGGTGTCGTCTAAGGCAAGGCTCACCTTCTGCTCAAGCTGTCGCAGCACCTCCCGTTCTTCTTCGGTGTATTCACGCAGCCTGACCTGCACGCCCTCCACCGCCTCGCCCCAGGCTGCTCCTTCCCCTTCAGGCTTTTCCGCCGGCTCTTCAGCGGCAGCCTGCACCATCTTGTAGCGGATCTTGACGCCGGGCGGGTCGTCGGGAAAGTCGGTAAAGCCCACAATCTGCAGGATGCCCATGCCGCCCTCGCGGGTCTTGAACACGTAAGTGGCGGGAAGGTCGCCTTTGACACTGATGTAAACTGGGAGACCGGCCTTCGCGAAGGCCCAGAGCTCCTGTCCCGCCAGTTCCTTTGCGTTCATCGTTTCCCACACCCTTTCTGGCAGTGGGTGAACCACCATGTCGATTCCCACAAGCCCAGCGACAAGCGGATCGGTGTCACAAAGAGCGTCAATGCCCCGTTCTCTGAACCAATTCAAGTTCTCCTGGAAACCGACAACGTCTTCAGGCCGAGTAAAGAGTTTTCCATTGTCCAGGTCGATGTATACGTCCTTCGTTACGGAATCATCGTTAACCACCCGCTCGATCACCGGGCCGAAGGAAATACCCTCCACCGCCTCGCCCCAGGTTTGCGCACCGGATTTCGCGACCTCGCCAACAAGCTCTCCAGCTTCAGCGGCGTCTGCGGGATGCTTCTCGCCGATAGGCAGGGCCAGGGAAATGACGAGGGAGAGAAGGATGCCGAGCAGCGTTGCGGCAAGGGCAAGGCGGGAAAGCTTGCGGATCTGCCCGCGACGCTCCGAGAGAATGGCCTCGACGCGGCGGAGGAAGGCGCTCTTAGAAAGCACAATCCCCGCTGAAAGCTCAGTCGAGGTCGAGCGCCGGGGAAGCTCTTCCGCCAGCCGGGTCAGCATCTTTGCATAGGAGACCGGTTCGCCCGTGGCATCCAGCACAGCATCGTCGCAGGCGGCCTCCGCAAGGTTGGATATCTGACGACAGGCCAGCCAGACCAACGGGTGGAAGAAGAGCACCGCCCGCACAAGCGATGCGAGGCCGAGCAGCAACGGATCGTTCCGCTTCACGTGCGTCAGCTCGTGAACGGCCACCGCCTCAAGTTCAGAGTCCGATAGCTTCTGGGCAAGGCCGGCAGGCAGAAGCACTGAGGGCCTCAGCGTGCCGATGGTGATGGGGCTCTGCACCTTGCCGGTTGCCACCAGACGGAAGTTTCTCCTCAGGCGCAGCCGGCTCCGGGCCCCCTGAAAGGCTGTCAGCACGCCGGCCTCCGTCACCGCTGCGCCGCCTTGAATCCAGCGGTGCAAGCGGAACCTGCCGACGAACACCAGCGACAGGAAGAGCGCCGCTCCGGCTGCATATCCCAGAAACGCCACCGCCCACGGGTAGTCTCGCAGCGAGACGCGGGGTTCCTCTTGCTCCACGGGTGCAACCGCCTCAGCGGGATGCGTGGCCTCAGGCAAAGGCGGGACGGCGGCTTCCGCAGGCGGGACGAGGAATTCCACGGCAGGCGGCACATAACTCGGCACCACTGGGATCTGAGCCTGGGGCGTGCCGGCGCTGCGTGCCGCCAAGGCCAGCACCGGAAGCAGCGGTGCAGCCAGAAGCGCTCCCACCCACAGGGCATGCCGCACAGATGGGCGCCTGCGCCGCAGGACATACGAGAGCAGGGCCACGGCCCCAAGCAGGATGGATGACTGCCACAGGACCGATAGCAACGTCAGCATGACCTGAAAGCCAATCCCGTCAAGCGTCCCCCAGAAACTTGCCGCGTTCATCTCTTCCCCTCCCGCTCCCTCTCAGCGATGAGCTTCTTGATCTCGCCGATGTCCTTCTTTGTGACGGCATTGCTATCGAGAAGGGTCGCCACCATGAGCGCTGCCGATCCCCCGAAGGCCCGCCCAAGCAGGTCCAGGACCATCTTCTTGTGCGCCTGCTCGGCCGGAACTGTTGGTTGGTAAATGTGGCGCCGCCCCTCACGACGCCGCGTGACATAACCCTTCCTCATCAGGATGGACAGCATCTTCCTGACCGAGCCGTTGGTCAGTGGTCGCCCCTGATCTTTGAGGGTCCTCATCACGTCCTGAACTGTCACCTCGCCGGCAGGCCAGAGGACCTGCATGAACTCCAGCTCCACTTCTGTGAGCCTGCCCGACCTTCGCCTTCTCACGGGACAGTCCTCCTCGACGCACGCTAATTATGGAGAAAAGCTTCTCCCTATCTTTTACCCGCCTGGCCAGTCCGTGTCAAGGGGGAAAATGAGAAGTTTCTCTCGGGGCATCACACGTGGGACTCTCCCGCCATGCGGCCGCAGCCCGCTATGAACCCGCGTTCTCTTGCTCTGGCCGGCCGGTAGGAACGGTTGTGGTCACCATGGCACGAGCGGATGGCACGAATTGGGGTGGGGGTGACAGGGCAATGTGCGCGGACACGAGGCAGTTACACAGGCTGCCCGGAATCTTCGTGCGGCTCCAGGTGCACTACCACGTCCACGAGCTCCGGAGCTTCTGCAAACAGGCGCTGCTTGACCTTTTCGGAAATGTCGTGCCCTTCCTGCACTGTCATCTTCCCGTCCACAGCTATGTGAAGGTCTGCTCCGAGGCCCGAACCGAGGTAGCGCGTGCGGATCGCGTGCACGGTCTGGACTCCAGGAGTGCCGAGGGCAATTTCTCTTATGCGTTCTACGTCTTTCCCCAAAGCACCGGCATCCACAAGCTGTTGGAGCGCAGGCCAAGTAATGCGAACCGCCGCCGCGAAGATGAAAACCGAGACGACCACGGCGCCGATGTGGTCGAGGAAGTACCACGCCGGTTCGAGCCTGGCTCCCGCGACCGCCATGGCGACGGGAATGGAGCTGAACGCGTCCGAGCGATGATGCCAGGCGTTCGCGATCACGGCCGACGACTTGATCTGTTTGCCGACATGGACCGTCCAGCGATACAGCACTTCCTTGCTGGCGATGGAGAGAAGGGCGGCCCCCAGGGCGATCCATCCGGGCGGAGCGGCGTGTTCTTCTTGTAACATGATCAGCGCGCGCAATGCCAGGCCGACCGCCACGGCTGCCAGCAACATGCCGATGGCGATGGTGACCACCGTCTCGATCCGCCGGTGCCCGTGAGGGTGCCTTGCGTCAGGTGGCCTTGACCAGTACCGCACGCCAACGAGGATTGCCACATCGGTGCTGCTGTCCGACAGGCTGTGCACGGCGTCAGCCACGACCGCCTGGCTGTTGCCGAGCACCCCGCCGGCGAATTTCAATGCCGACAAGAGGATGTTGACAACCAAGCCTGTCCACGTCACACGTTGCACTTGATGGGTCTGACACGGACTGGCCACGTATTGGAGCTGCGGGCCCATTTCATTTGACGATGTGTCCATAATCCCAACGCATATCAAGGACAGCCCTGATGCAGAGGTGAAGCAGAGCTATCACCTCCTCGAGTGAATCACCGTGGAGGAGTGTGACGCCCCCATCGAGATCAGGGCCGCGTCAATCCACCTTCTCGCCCGTGATCGCGACGATGATGGGCACGACATTCTTGGTGGACACGAAGTTAATCCACTTGATCGTTTTGTCCGGATAGGGGTTCTCCCACCGCATCGTGTAGAGGCCGACCCGCCCATCCGAGGCAAGCCCGGCCGGACCGTCAGGCTTGAGGCGTCGATGCCTCGATCGCGGCAGAGACGCCCGTTGCCAGACGCCTATGTCCCCCCGCTGAGGTCTTGGGCATTTCCACGGCGCACGAAGAATATGGGTTAGCGGAGCTTCGCTTTCGCAGTCCGTACGAGCTTTTCGAGTTCTGCCAAGTGTTGCTCGGACCACCCGACCCCAGGTGGAACTCCAAGTTGCTTCTTGCGCGCCAGAAACTCCGCCTTATATCGCTTGCACCCGGCCAGAGCCACCTCATATTGCTCTACTGCCTGGGACCAAAGGCCATGTTTGGCGCACAGATCGCCTACCTTCCAGTTTATGGCTTTCCAATACCACCCATCCTTACTGCAAAGGTGAGCCAGAGTGCGACCAAATGCAATTGCCCTGTCATGGTGCCCTTCGCCCTCGTAGTAGTTCATCAAACTCAGGTAGGATGTGTATTCCGGGCGCCAAATAAGTCTTATCAGGTAGCCGTGGGGCGCCGACGCTGCCTCGCGGTCTGCCTG
>JAUWZH010000266.1 GCA_030615435.1 Candidatus Brocadiaceae bacterium
GCGGCTTCTCCTGGCGAGCATGCCCGCGCCATCTCAGGTCCAGAGCGACATCGACCGCATGCAAGTCAACGTCCGTAGCAACGCAACCATCCCGGGACAACAGCAACCCATGGGCAGCGAAGCCCTTCAGGTGCTTCATCACTTTGTTTATCTCATACGGGCAACCAAGTAGGTACACGCCCTGAGGAGCTGTCTCCTGAAGTAGCTTCTTCACGAAGGATGATCCGGCGAGTATGAAGATAGGATACCCCTTCTCCTCACACCACTGCCGGATGATTCCAAGCTTGCATCTGCCGCAACGAACGCACTGGATACCGTACTGCGTACCATTGGCGGGACAGAGGCTGTCCCTCAGGCAATGAGGCGCTATGAACACACGCTTGCCGCTCATGGCGAAATGCTTCTCATTGACCAAGTTCCGCGCGCCGACCATCCTGGCATCGTACGCCGCGCTGGCACCGAAGAGCGCTGATACGACCATCTTCACCTGCAGGTGGAACACATCGATCAACCATATCGAAGGGCGGAGACAGGGGTTCCAGCGGACGGCAAGGAACCGCACATTCAGCACTGCCCCGAGGAGGGCACACAACAGACCAAGTACGCCAAACAGGGCTATCCGTCCGACGACTTCAAACATGTGGATTCTTCGATCTTGCTTAGGACCGCGTCGAGACTGACCTCCGTGCAGAAACACCCGGAACGGGTCAGCGGAATCCCCGAGCAGGCTACCCCCATTCGCAAGCCGGCCAGCATCGCCATGCTTAGCTCCCCCAAACATGCGATGCCAATAACTGCGTCAGGGGGATGCTCCTTGACGACACGCTTCACGAACCTGTCCCCAGGGACTATGAACACCCGGTATCCGCGCCGCTGGGCGTGCGCCGATATCTGAGCGATGACACACTTCCCACATTCAACACACACGTACCCGAAGCGGGAGTCCAGGCGCGCCTTGCATTCTGGCGACCGTAGGCACTGGGGCGCGAAGAGCATCCGCCGGGGCCCTGCGTTCGCGAATGACTTCTTCATACTTGCGTTAACGGCAGCGATCAAGGAAGCGTCGACTATCAGTGAGTCTCCGAACATACTGATGATGGACTTGGCGGGAGAGTACGTGAACTTCAGAGCGAAGAGCGTAAGCTGCGGCAGCAAGACTTGTCCTCTCAGCCTGAAACACAGGACACTAATAAGGACCCAGGAAAGCAGAGCAAGGAAGGCCCCGAGAAGTGACAGGGCAGCCACGCCTGCGATCTTGTACGCTGCTTCCATGTCGGGAATCACGCGGCACCACAGAAGATCTCGAGCGACTGCTCAACAGCCTTTCTCACACCATCCGGGCACGTCGAGGCCGCCTCAGGGAATGCAACGCAGTAGACTGGGGTACCCCGAATGTCACGCAGAGCGCGTCCCAGTTCTTCGACGGGAGCAACGAAAACCACCAGTTTCGCGTGGCATTCGTCCACGTACCGTTCTCTCAACTGACACGACGATGTTACCTGGACGCGAACGGATCGTGTGGATGCCAACTCGCGGAGCGTGCCGACGGCGCAGCTGCACCGTGGGCAGTTGTCTAAGTCTGTGTCGATTCGTGCATTGCATTGTGGCGACTGGACTTCGTAGGCCAACGCAAGCAGTACATCCGCGGACGGTAGTGCGCCCGTGGCTGCTCTGACTTGCTTGTTATTGTGCTCAATGGTGTCTCGCAGGTCCATTATCCCCTCCACCGGATGATGGTCACCGGCCGAACTGACGCTTTCGTGAGCAGAAAGTAGCCCAGATCGCGTCGAGCTTCTCACGGGTCAACGCAGGGAAGTAGTCCTCAACGAAAACCAGTTCTGCGTATGAGCAAGGTAGAAGCGGAGCCCCAGAGAGACGCATCTCGTTACCCATGCGGACCACCAGATCAAGTGGCTCACCGATATCTAAGAACGCGCGAAGCGAGGCGTCGTCTGTTGGCGCACTCCTCGCCCTCGCCGCGCGTCCCAAGGCCTTGAGCAGTTCGACTTCTCCGTCATATGCGGTCAAGAGGACGCACTCAGGGCCCCCCCTGCCCTGCGTATCCTTCTCAAGGCCTTGGCAAGCCTGGCGGTACCACGACGGCAGCACCTGCATCTCTCCGACGAACCGAAACCTCAGGCCCGCAGTGGCCAGCTCTGCGTCGTGTCGCCAGGATTCGTAGGCAGCCGCCTGTGCTCGCAGAATCGGATCCACTTCCACTCGATCACGGGTCGTTACGTTGTAGTAGGAAACAGCGTAGATGATGAGCTGCGCTGCGCGGCCCTCGACGAGGAAGAAGCGCAAGAGTTCAGGCATGACGACGGTCGCTGCCTCTCGGTAAGCATCTTCCAGGGACAGGCTGTTTGCTCGGGCGTAGCGCCTGTTCCCGTCCGGGATGACCAAGACGTGATTCAGTTCAGACCCCCCTGTTCTCCTGATCCAGACTGGCGCGCAGGGCATCACGCTGAGCTCACAGACCACGCGTGCCGGGTTGGGGAGGCGACGTTCGACCTATCTCACCGCGCACCGGCACCGACCATGGCGGGGCAGAGCGCCGCAGACAGTACACGCTGATTGTATGCTGCCGGAAGAGGCAGGTCAAGTTGCTGGCTGGCCGGAGCGCCCTGGGGTCAAGACTCGGCATGCGCGCTTTCCTCAAGCTTCAGCAAGGCTGTCCTTCAAGCCGCCAGTCAGGCGTTCACCCATCTTCACCCGGGCCGTCCTGCAGCGGGGAAGCCGATGCGTCGAGCATCTTCGCCAGATCCTCTGCGGCCATGAGTCCTTCCAGGCGCTTCTCAAGCTGGCCTGCCCGATAGAGCAACAGAGTCGGGACGGCCTTGATGTCCTCGCGCCCGGCCACGCCTGGCAGCTTGCCGGCGTTGACGACGGCCACGCTGGCCTTTCCGACCTGATCGTCGGCGAGTTCGGCCAGGTGTGGTATCTGGCGATGACAGGCGGGGCATCGGGAGGTGTAAAACGCCACAAGCACTGGTCCGTCCTTGCTGATCAAGGCCTCATATTCCTGCTCCGAAGCGACCTTGATCAGGTTCTCGCTGGCGTCCAGGCCCGGCACTGTCTGAGAGCTGGAGGCCAGCAACAGAGCGATGAAGACCCCGAACCCGGTGGAGATGTAGGGGTTGCACAGTATGGCACACTGGCCACCCATGCTCTTGCCCGCGAGGCCGACCAGCAAACCGATGCCGCCGCCCAACACAACAGCGATGATGATCCGCGGGGCCATCTTCGATTGCTCCTTCCGATCTGTCCTGGAGAAGAGGATGCACCTGCGCACTCCATTATAGGCCTTCGCCGACTGGTTCCGCCATTCGGCTCACCCCTCACTCCTGCAGATTATCTAGGCCCCGATCAGGCGGGGCGTCGTATCCCTCCGGGACTTGCCCTTCGGGCTCGCGATGCGTTTGCTCGCTCTGCTCGCAACCCGCGTTGAGCCACGCCCGTAGTGCACCAGGTTGACCGTGCCATCGTCGTTCGTGGGCGCGCCAGCGGCGATGTCGGCCTCCAGCCACTTGCGCGGGATGCCGAGCGTTTTGGCCACCTCCTCTACCGTCATAGCAGCCGGGTTCAGCGTTTTCTTTTCGGCCATCTCACATCTCTTTCACGACTGCGGACTTGCGACAGCAGAAAAACCTGAGAAATTCAGCGAAAGGGCCTTGATCTTTGCAGCAGAAGCTGCCCTCATGTGTGGTGATGGGAACGGTAAGCGCTTTTTCATAAGGGAGATAGGACGATGCGAGTATGGCGTATCGAGGTCGAAGGCGCCCGCGGGAAGGCAACGCTGACCCGCAACGGCACGGAGATCGTGGTCGAGGTCAAGGGGCGCGAGCACCGCTGCATGGACAGCACCTGGCGCGC
>JAUWZH010000208.1 GCA_030615435.1 Candidatus Brocadiaceae bacterium
ACTGCTTGTCGTAGGAGAATGGAGAGCGGCCCGGCCGGTAAGAATCCGTCGGCCAGAACCGCGACGAATCGGGCGTTAGCACCTCGTCAACAAGCGTCAGCGCCCCCTCGCACATCCCCCACTCGAACTTCGTGTCGGCGATGATGACCCCCCGCTGCGCCGCGTAGTCGGCGGCCGCCCGGTAGATGGCGATGGAGCGCGAGCACAGCGTCTCCGCAACCTCCTTGCCGACCAGCTCCCCGGCGCGCTCCTGCGTGATGTTCTCGTCGTGGCCGCTCTGCGCCTTGGTGGCGGGAGTGAACATGGGCTGCGGAAGCCTGCCGGCCTCGCGCAGTCCCTCCGGCAGTTCGACGCCGCATACGCTGCCGCTGTCCATGTATTCGCGCCAGCCCGAGCCAGCGAGGTAGCCTCGCACCACGCACTCGATGGGGATGACCTCCGCGCGGCGCACGAGCATGGCGCGTCCCCGCAACAGCTCCCCGTAGGGCGCCACCTCGGGCCTCATCTCGCTCACCTCCGCCGTGAGCAGATGGTTCGGCGTGAGATCTCTCAGGTAGTCCAGCCAGAACAGAGTCAGCCTCGTGAGGACCTTCCCCTTCCAGGGAATGCCGCTGCCCAGCACGCTGTCGTAGGCGCTGATCCTGTCGGTGGCCACGATCAGCAGGTCGGGCCCCACGCGGTAGATGTCGCGCACCTTGCCCCGGTTGAACAGTTCCAGCCCTTCCAGATGCGTTTCCAGCAGTGGTTCGGGCATCTCCATCGGTTGACTCGCGTTCCGAGCGAAGGAGGCTTCTTCACCAGGTGCCCCGCCATCGTTCAGGAATGATAACGGTCGGGGCGGCGGAAGGCAAATCTGCGGGCAGCGGCCACCCTCCTTCTGCAAGATGCCCCTGAGACTACCACACCCGAGTGTCTCCCGGGCGTCAGGCGCCCGCGAGACGGCAATAGAGCTCCTCGTAGGCCCTCACCATGCGCTCCACGGAGAGGCTTTCGACAACGTGCGCCCGGGCGCGCTCGGCGAGGCTGCGCCGGCGTTCCGGATCGCCGAGCAAGGAAAGCACCGCCTCGGCAAACGCTCGGCTGTCTCCCCTCGGCACCAGGACGCCCGTCTCTCCGTCCCGCACCAGGTCCACCGTGCCCGGAGCATCGGTCGCCACCACTGGAACCCCGACGTACATGGCCTCCATGACGCAGTTCGGCAGCCCTTCGTAGTCAGACGCCAACAGAAGAACGTCGCTCTCCGCGAGCAGCGCGGGAACGTCCTCGACCCGCCCGGGCATCAAGACGCGCCCCTGAAGGCCGAGGCGGGCAATCAGGTGCTCCAGGCCGGGCCTCGCCGGGCCCTCCCCGGCGATGGTCAGGCGCGCCTCTGGAAAGACCGCTGCTACGCGCACCATCGCCCGCAGGATCACGTCGTAGCGCTTCTGCGGGTAGAGCCGCCCCACCGCTGCCAGTCGCGGCGCGGGACCGACCTCTGCACAGGCGCCCAACGCCCTGGCGGGAAACCCCGCCGGGTCGAACGCGCTCGGGATGGTTTCGATGAGAGGAACCCGAATGCCCGCGCTGCGCAGCCATCGGGCGACCGAGGACGAGTTCGCAACGATGCTGTCGCTGAAGTGCGCCAGGACCCGGTCCACCCCCAGCCGAACGGGCCCCTTCCATTCGTCCACGCAGAGCTCATCGGCAATCACCCGCTTCACACCTGCAAGCCGGGCGGCCGCGCGCCCGTAAGCGTTGGCCGTGAACAGCCAGGTCTGCACCACGTCGGGGTGGCGGCGCTTCAGCACGCGGACCATGCGCAAGAGGCACGACGGGGACACTGAACGCCCCTTGCCGATCACCTCGCAAGGGATGCCGTGCTGTTCCAGCACCGCCTGATAGGGGCCGCCCCGAGTGATCGCCATGACGGAAGGCTCGAATCGTGCGCGGTCGAGATGGGTGGCGAGCAGCACGAGCTGCTTCTCCGCGCCCCCCGGCTCGAGGGTGGCGATGACCATGCAGACGCTGATCATGTCGGTTCTCACTGCCCTACCGGTTTCTTAAGGTGGAAGACTGCCGAGCCGGTCGCGCAGGGACTCTTTGGCAGCCAATTTTCCCCGAACGAGAAGCTGATCTCCTCATCGGCCATGACAGGGGCCCCCCATCAGCCCCCGGCGCACCCCGAACAAACCCCCCGCAGGACCTCTCGAACGTACGTTTCGTCCACCGGGACCGGGTTGGCTCGAGCCGAGCCGCTCGGCAGTGCATCGTCCATGATCCGCCGCTCCCAGCCGGGGTCGGGGTAGGGTCCAAGCGCCGTCGGCAGGTCGAGCACCTCAAGCAGTTCCCGGACCTTCTGCACCGGGTCGCACCCCATCGCTTCGCCGAGCCGGCTGTACTTGTGCGGGACGGCCGCCGCGTTCAGCGCAAGCACGTGGGGCAGCAAGAGCGCACAGACGACCCCGTGCGGCAACCCGTACAGCAGGCCCACTGGGTGCGCCAGTCCGTGCACGGCGCCCGGGCCCAGCCAGACGTTGCGCGGGAAACTCAGCTTCACGCTCTCACGCATGGCTTCGCCTTCCAGTCGCAAAAAGCGCACCGGCAACTGACCCCGGCGTATGCTCTCGCACTTCTTGCCCCGGTGCTTGGAACCAGGGGGAACAGAAGCTTCAAACTCCTTGAGAAGGAGCACAGTCGGCCGTTGATTCAAAAGAGGGTTGGACTCATCCACAATTCTATGGCCGCAGCGGGTTCCCCTGCAAGGGCGTGTTCGGCAAGGAACGGAGTTTTCAGTGGATTGCCCCCATTCAGGACAATGTGGCGCTGAGGAAAGCGCCGGCGGAGGCGATTCCATGCCTGTTCGAGCGGCCAACTCACAATACGGCCCGAGGTGCTTGACAGACCAACACAGTATCTGTATCATCACGCCGCCACAGGATGAAGGCCATAGGTGCTGGTGGCTGACGGAGATGTCGGCTCAAAGGAGTCGGGCTGCGAAATGAATCTGAAGCCTTTCTACGCCAAAGGGTGGATCATCTCGAAAGCTTGGGTCATTTCAGACCCGAGAATCCTGTACCGAATCCTCCGCGGCGCTTTCCGAGCCGTTGTGCTCAGGAAGAACACCCTGAGAACAATAGATATCCTGCCAACATTCGACTGTCAGGCAAAGTGCAAGATGTGTGGGGTGACCAAGTTCAAAAGACGCAAGGAGAACTTACTCACGTTGGCGGATTATGAATCCATAGCCGAACAGGCAGCCAAGATGGGCGCGGTTGCTGCGACCCTTCTCGGAGGAGAGCCACTGCTCGCGAAGAACATAGAGGATGTCATTCGCATATTCAAGTCCCGCCACTTCTCCGTCGCCCTTGTAAGCAACGGCATCGCCCTTACCAGAGACTATGCCAGAAGGCTTCGTTCAGCAGGATTAGATTGGATCCATTTCAGTCTGGAGAGTCTCGACGAGAAGTTCAACGACGAGCGGAGAGGGTTTCCAGGCCAATCTCAAAAGGTTATGGAAGCCATACGAATGAGCAAGGACGAAGGCCTGCCTGTCGGGTTGTGCACATTGTTCGTTCCCGGGGAAATGGATCGGTGCGTAGAATTGATCGAGTACTGCGAGAAGAACGATCTCCGTGCAAGCTTGCCTACCATAGTTGCTGTGGGCGCTGCAGAAGACATCGTACCCGCTTCCGAGGAACATTACCAGCAGGTACTGGGATTACTGAAACGGTACCGTCACACGGCCATTGACTGGGCCTTCTCATACTTTTTCAGGCCTCGTTGCCCGGCAGGAAAAGAAAAGCTCGCGATTACGTGCTATGGGGACGTACTGGGATGTTCCTTGAACCACATCTCATTCGGCAACGTAAAGCAGGAGCCTTTGAGGAAAATATGGGAAAGAGCCGGGCGATTCTCCCAGTTCAGGAAAAACACGGACCGATGCATCGCTGCATTCGACCGCTATCACATAGAAAACTATCTTTCGCCAATTGCTCATCTCGATGAGAGCCCCGTATACTTCAAGGATCATCCCAATATAACAGTGGAAACGGAACCCGCGTTGTTCTCAGAATAAGCCAAGCCGAGACCTGCCTCCCCGTCACGCTCAAGAGGACCTGTAGTCGAGGCCACGAAGCGATGCTTCACACGATGAGAAACTTGTGGCAACGTCTCGCTTCATATTTGATAAGGATCGCACAGAAATACGGTCCGCATAAAGTAAAGGTCATGGGCAGGACTTACGTCGTCCCTGAAGAGGTATTCAACCCGAAGTTCTACGTTACCAGCGAATTCATGGCAAGACACATAAGCGTAAGCCCTGATGATGAGGTATTGGATATGGGAACAGGCTCGGGCATTCAGGCGATTACCGCAGGACAGGTGGCTCGCAAGGTCGTCGCCGTGGACATCAACCCGCAGGCTGTTCGGTGTACGAGAGAAAACGTCAGGAGGAACGGACTGGAGAGCACTATCTCGGTGCTCCAGGGAGACCTTTTCTCCCCCTTGCCGCCGGACGCGACGTTCGATGTCATCATTCTTACACCTCCCTATCTGGAGGGGAGACCGAGAAGCGAGTTCGATTATTCCTTATATGATCCCAAGAAATCACTCGCGACGAGATTCCTCAAGGAAGCAAAGAGTTATCTCAATCCGAACGGCTACGTTCAGATGGTTTACTCATCCATCGCAGAGCCGGAGCGTCTTCTGACAATGGCGACTGAGCTCGGCTGGGACCACAGTGTCGTTGCCGAGAAAAGGGGGTTGTTTGAAACTTTCCTTATTTGGAAGCTGACTCCGAGGAGTGGAGGCTGAAGCGTTATTGGCACGGCCTCGCTCTGTGGAGTGGAGATCACCATATTCTATCCTAACAGCCCGTCACAAGAATCCCCCGAAGGTTTGGGACCCGTCGGCGACACTGCCGGGAGGGCCGGCTCCGGCCTCCTCAGTGGAGATTTCCCGAACAGGACGGAGACAGCAGGATTTGTACCGCTCGCCCCGCAGTGTATGCCCTAATCGGGGACTCGCCAACGCTCTGGTGTCCTGCATTCCGG
>JAUWZH010000350.1 GCA_030615435.1 Candidatus Brocadiaceae bacterium
ACCGAGCGAAGGATTGCGCGGGAATCTGACGTTGCCGGTTCTGCGCCGCGCTTGCCTGGTCCCGTGAAGGAGGGCACCATGTCCAGGCCAAAGGAACTTAGAATAACTTGACTTCAGGGGCCGGAATCCCTAGAATAGCCACGTTTGTACGTCGTCAGGCAATACCCTTCTCGCGGTTTCCCGGTGGCAGAGCTCCGCTGCCTGTCAGCCGCCGATTCCACGAGGTTCGGCAGGCACGGGTTGATCTCACGCGAAGTGGGATTGAGCCACCGTTGGGGACCGGTTGCCCACCCTTTCAGCCCCTGAATGGCAAACCATAATGAACCTGGCGAGCTTGCTTGAGCCGAACCTCATCAGCACGCCGATGGAGAGCACCTTCAAGGACGAGGCCATCGCCGAACTGGTCGAGCTGATGGTGCGCGCCGGCGAGGTCACCGATCGCGAAGGCGTCCTGGAGGTTCTGTACGAGCGGGAGAGCAAGGGTTCTACGGGCATCGGCGGGGGTGTGGCCATCCCTCATGCCCGGCATTCGGAAGTCGAGGACGTTCTGCTCGCCGTGGGCGTGGCTCCGGACGGGATCGAGTTCGACGCGGTGGACGACGAGCCGGTCCGCCTGGTGTTCTTGCTGCTCGGCGCCCCCGACAAGCCGGGACAGACCATCGAGGTGCTCGCTGACATCGGGGTCCTGGTCCAGATCCCTGGCGTCTACGATAAGCTCGTCAACTCCAGCGACGCCGAGGCGGTCATCCGCATCATAGAAGAGGCGCAGCAAGAGCAATGAGTGATACAATTGAACGCGTTCTCGAAGTCGAGGAAAAGGCGAAACAGATCGTGCAGCAGGCCCGAGAGGAGGCCTCCAGGGTTGTCTCGGATGCCCGCCGCAGGGCCGAGCAGGTCCTGGACGGTGCCGCCGAAACCGCCCGCAGCGAGGCGGAAGAGATCGTCCGCAGCAGAAGGGAGCAGGCCGAGAACGAGAGGCAGGAGACCCTCCGCAGGGCTTCCGAGAGCAGCTCCGGCGCCGAGCGCATAGAGGAGGACAGGTTCGAGCGTGCGGTCGAGCGCATCGTGCGCGTGGTTGCCTGGGGGGAGACTGACGGGCAGGCGTCCCGGCCCCGTTGATGGCTCGGAGCCTTCCGAAGCCACCTCAAGCGGGCCGAAGAGAGTCGTTGCAATGCGGGACGTGGCGTGACCAATTCGCCGTTGAGTTCTTGAGGTCTGGCTGCCGTGCAAGGCTCGCGAACCAGGGCAAGCCCAAAGGCCGGGACGGAGGCCCCGTTCGAGTTTCTGAACGCGAAACTCCGGGGGCGCCGCAGCAGGGTTCTTGAGGGGTATCGGCTGCGCGAGCTGGCGAAGAGCGAGAGTGTTGAGGAACTCGCCCGGCGCCTCTACCCGCGGGAGCCCCTCATCGGACGGATCGGCCTGGAGCGGCGCCTGCGCCGGGATTGCCTGAACGAACTCGTCTCCTTCGTCTACCTTCTTTCCGGCTCCCTGGAGCGATACTACGTCGCCCTGGTGCGGCGCTTTCAGATAGACAATGTCCTGGTGCTGCTGCGCCTCTTCGCCGGCGGCAGCGAGGAGCCCTCGCCCGAGCGCTATCTGGTTGACCTGCCGCAGCACATGTCAGTGCCGGCAGGGGAGCTTCTGTCCAGCGGCGACGTCGAAGAGTTCCTGGCCCGGCTGCCGCAGGACCTCGCGCAGGCCGCCGCCGGCACCCTGGAGCTGTACCGGGAGCGCGATACGACGGCTTTCACGGAAATGGCCCTGGAAAGGGCGTACTGGGAGGGGGTGCTGGGGGCGCTTCGCCGACTGCCACGGGCTCATCGCGGCACGTGCGCTGCGCCGGTGCTCTGGGAGCTGGGCGCTGCCCGTCTGCTCGCCGTCCTGCGCGCCGCCCGCAACTACGAGGTGCCGTGGGAAGACCTGCGGCCACTGCTGCCGAGATGGACGGGAGAAATGAAGCCGCAGTGCCCTGTGCTCGTTCCCGACGGGAGTCTGCGCGAGCTCCACGAAGACCCCTCCGCCGAAAGGGTGACGGCGAAAGTGCCCATCGTGCAGCGGGACGCCGCCGCAGACCTCACGCTCCTGGAGGAGCACCTGTGGGATGAGACCTTCCGCGTCGCCAACCGTCTCTACTACCAGGAGTTGTCAGGGCCCGCAATCCTGGTCAGCTACTACTACCTGCGCCGCAACGAACTGAAGCAGCTCACCAGGCTCGTGGAGTC
>JAUWZH010000067.1 GCA_030615435.1 Candidatus Brocadiaceae bacterium
GATCCGGGTCCACAGGATCCCGACGCCCATCAGCGCCAGCATCGGCCACCAGTCCTGGTGAAGGAGGTTCTTGGTGACGTAAGCCTCGCTCCCGGGCGGCGGAGCGACCCAGAACGGCAGTCGGTCTACGATGTCGAACTGGACCGCAGCGGCGCTGCGCACGAAATACGGCATCCAGACGAAGTTGTAGAGCTGTCCCACCCCCGCGGCGAGCATGCCGGCGGTGACGCTGTAGATGACGAACATCTCCTGGCGGGTCAGGGTGGCGCGGCACCGCTTGGTGATCTCCAGCGTCACGATGAGGGTGACCCAGATGGCGGCCTCGGTCAGATACTGCCCGAGCATCAGGAACATGAACATCGAGCCCGGCACGACGAGGAAGGCCACGAACAGGCCGCCGAGGATCGCCTTCAGGCCGAACCCGTCGCGGAACTCGGTCGGTTCGCCCTGCTCGGCCCTTATCTCCAGGTATTCTTCTCTGCCCATTGCGTTCGCCGCAGGTCCGCTCACTCATCAGAGCGAGCGGCCGGTTTCTGATCTCTGCCCGCCCCGCCTCATGCGGAACGGGCGAGTGGAGCATCGGTCATCGCGTGCGCGCCGGCCACGGAGCCCGGCATCCTTTGCTCGTTGGAAGGACCCCAGGTGAGCATCCCGGGCGACCACGGCCCGCGCCGAGACGTCGCGTGGCGCCGCTCTACGCCCGCGCAGCGTTCTCGACTCCTGCGGGGGGGTAGAGGCCGGATGTTTCTTCTTCGGGCGTCAATCTGGGCACGCCTGATTTGCTCGTCGCAGCAGTTCCTCGCCTTCCTCTGCGAGGCGCTTCTTCTCCTCGGGCAGCACCAGGCGCCAGATCAGAAGCTGCTTGCGCAGGTCCTTCAGGAAGCCGAGGTTCATGCGGTGCCACGTTGCGAACTCCCCGCTCTTGCGGGTGATGGTGAAGAACAGGTAGGTGATGTCCGGCTCCTCGGAGTCCGGCACCGATGCGATTCGCACGTTCTGGCTTATCCCCATGTCGAGGGGGGCCACCCAGACGTCCGACTGCAAGATGATTTGTCGGCCCTCTTTTTGCTCTGCGAAGAAGGCTATGTTGTCGGCGGTGAATGCGCCGACCGAATCCTCGTCGTTGCTCTCGAAGTACTCGTGCAGGTATGCCATGACCCCCAGAGTTTCCCTGGAGCTGACGGTGAATGGGAACCAGATGTTCCACACGTCGCCCTCGGGTTTGGGGAGCTGCATCTTGCGGGTCTCGTCGGGCACGCTGAGCTTGCCGGCCATGCGCGCCGGATAGGCCGTGGAGGCGAGCACCACCGCCATGACCAGCACCGCCGACCAGACGGCGCTGACGCTGGAGTAGTTCAGGCTGATGCCCTCCATGAGCCAGGGGACATGGATCAGGATGAAACTGATCACCTGGCCCAGCAGGTAGCCCAACATGGCGCCGAGGACGGCGAACACCGAGCTCTCGGCGAAGAACAGCGCTCCTATGTGGATCGGGGCGAGCCCTACGGAGGCGTAGACCTTGATCTCGCCCACCCTCTCGTAGACGGCGCCCAGCATGGTGTTGAACACGATCAGGGAGGCGATCAGTATCGGCACCAGGAGCCCCTCGAGCCCGCCTATGCTCAGGCGGCTTCGTGTGGCCACGCGGTTGATGAAGCCCTCGATTCCAGCATACAGGGGCAGGTTGACGCGGCTGGCGAACACGGACACCCAATGCAGGACGGAGCGCTCCAGGGCGGCCCCACTCTCCTGCGTCCCCGGACCGACGGCCACGCCTCGCATCGTGCCCCCGAGCTTCATGCACAGCTCGTGAGGCACTATCAGCACTCGGTTCGGGTCCATGTGGATGTAGAGGCCCTCCTGCTTCGTCTTGCGCATGGCCGAGATGAAGTCCTCGGCAGTTGTGTCCCCGGTGGCGGTGAGGGAGGGCCCGGTGCCCGGTGCGGCGGCCTGCTTCTTGAACTGCTGCTCCACGAAGTCCACGGGCGTGAGCGGTTCCTCGTCGAGGTCCCTGTAAGTGAAGAAATCCCTGCCGTGCAGAAAGCCCACCACGGTGAGCTCTCGCCCCAGGACGCTGAGCCGGGCCCTGCCGGCGTCCTTCGGCTCGAGGTGCAGGCTCTCCATCATGCCGCTGGGCACAATGCAGACGAAGGGCCAGTTCGATTCCTGACCTTCCCCTTCCCCCCCGTCCCCGGGGTTGCTTTCGCCCGCCTGTGGAACGGGCGCGTGCGGGTCGAACCAGGTGCCGTGCGTCAGGTAGTCTGCGATGCCGCTCAGGGCGTCTTCCTCGGGGCTGAGCCCGAGCAGGGCGCTCGCGATCGCCGGGGAGCGCGAAGGCCCGGCGGTCGGGGTGATGCGCAACCTCAGCTCCTCGTTGGGGTCCCGGCTCACGAACCAGGAGCGCGGCGCCACGGTGAGCCCTTCGGTTCTGAAATGGTTGATCAAGTCGTAGTTCTGGAACTCCGAGAGCTGCGACCAGGCCAGGCTGCGCACCAGCAGCCCTTCGTACGGGGCGGGTTTGGGGCTCCTGAAGCGCAGCATTCGCGCCGGCATCGTCTCGAAGCTGGTGAAGGACAGGATGGTGAACGTCAGCAGGATGAGCGTCAGGGCCGTCAGCGCCGTCCTCATCTTGCGCTTTCGCATGTTGGAGATGCCGAGGATGAAGGCGGTCATCGTCGCACTCGCCCGCGCCACGTCCGCCCGGTGGAGCATCCGTATGTGCCCCCTCACCACCTCCATGGTCCCCTGAAACCTCATGATCAGATAGGCTATGGTCCAGGCGGAGGCCACCACCATGAAGAAGCCGTCGAGGATGATCACGGGGGTCTGTGAGAGGCGAAAAGCCGGGTGCACCAGGTGCAGCACGGAGTAAGAGATGGCGAACAGCACCCCTATGGCGACGAGCTTCTTGCGGATGTCAACGTAGTTCAGCAGAAGCCGCTCGGCGAAGATCACGAACGGCAGCAGCAGGGCGAAGTAGAAGATGACCCCGCGCACCACGTCGTCGGCAGTGCCGCGCACCTCCGGGTAGACCCTGCCCGCCAGTGCCCAGGCGAGGCCCACTTCCTGGTAGAACTCGCCGTAGCGCCGCTCGGAGAGCTTCTGTCGGGCAGCTATGAGGTGCTGGCGCACCTCCCCGTGCAGGTCCCGCACGTTCTTCTTGCTGATGGCGGCCTTCTGGAGGCCGGTGAGCCTCCAGTCGTTCAGCAGGTACATGTCGGTGGCCATGCGGTAAGCGGTGCGATAGATGAGGTTCTCGGGCTCATCCGTGGCGAAGCCGAGCCCGAGATATTCCTCCGTCGTTGCCGTGCGGGAGAGCCGCTCATCTTTCTGCCGCTCTTCCGGCGCGTCGGCTGAGCCAGTGGCGCTCAGCGCCGAGTCCAGAACCCTGACGTTGAGCAGCACGCCGCCATCGTGGGTGAACTTGAGGCGGAGCCCTGGTTTGGTGAAGAAAACGGCGGCCGGCTCGGAGTATGACGTCCCGGAGATGTGCGTGCCGGTGAACACCACGAGGTCGTCGGTGCGCACGGGGCTGTTGGCCTCCGCCCGCAGGGCCACTGCTTCGGTCGGCAGCAGCATCCACAGTGGGTCCATCAGGTCGAAGATGGTCGTGCTGACGCACTCGTAGAAGTTCAGGCGCAGGTCGGTGCGGCGCAGCTCCCACTCAAGGCGCTTGCCCCGGGCGGGGATGACCAGCTCCGGTTTGGCCACCGACTTGACGCTTCCATCGGAGGGCGAGAGCACAAAGCCGTCCACCACGACCTGGCCGGACGCTATGTTCAGGCCGAAGACCTCAAAGAGCCCCTGCACGTCGCTTCGCACGAAGCTCCGCCCCTTCACCCCCATCATGCTCTTGTCCTCGGACAGGTTGACGGCGCCGACGATGCCGGGCACGTTGATGGTGGGCACGTAGGCGCTGAGGCTCTGCTCGATGGCCCGCCCGAAGATGCTGCCGACCCGGTCCAGTTCCAGCTTTCCGTTGAGCGGGATGTGTGGCAGGTCGGCCGTCTGCTTGATGAGATAGGCGCTGAGGATGGCCTGCCCGCGGACGTTGTGCAGGTAGGCGCGAATGCCCTCGAAGCTGTCCAGGGGGGTGTCCACGGCATTTCGCGAGTCGCCGGTAGTGGCGAGGGTGATCGCCGGACGGCCGCTGAGGGTTATGACCTCTGAGTCGAAGGCAGCAGTATCGGGCAGCAGGGAACGCCACTTTCGCCCGTGCTGGGGCACGATGCCGCTCTGGAACTGCAGGTCCTCCAGCAGTCTGCCGGGGCCGACCACCTGTTCGGCCAACTCCACCAGAAGGGCGCTGTAGTCGCTGAAGAAGCGCTGCAACTTGGTCTCGTCCAGATTGTCCTGGTCGTAGAAGTGCCCCTTGAAGAAGCCAGCCATGGAGTTCTCACGGCTGGAGAGGTCGAGCCCGATGAAGAAGGACGGCTCGCCAGCGAGCGCTGCTTTCTCGCTGCCGCTGACCTCCTGGCGGCGGTTGAATATCTTGTTGAAGGCATATTCTCGCACCCCGGCGAGGGCCTGGAAGTGGCCGGGAGTGGCGAGGAACTTCACGGTGCGCCGCGGGGGGTGCTTCAGGAAGAATTCCGCAATCTCAAGCTGGGCGGCAATCCCGCAGGCGCTTTCGGCCCCCGGGCTCAGGGCCGGCACCACGGAGGTGCTGTCGTAGTAAGCGTGGCAGACCAGGGTCTGGCGACCGAGCTCGGGGTCGGTTCCGGGAACCTCCCCTGAGATCATGTAGACCGTGGACTCGTCCCAGATCATGTCGGCACGGATGGTGCCGGAGGGAGTCGTGCCGGAGCCCAGATCCTCGATGACGGCGAGGGCCTGCTCGGGGTCGAAATCGCCGGCCTCCCCGCCCCGGACCGCCGCCGCCAGTGCCGGAAGCTCCTTGCGCTCCAGGTAGTAGCGGGGCACCGGGACGGGCACCTGGAGGTATTTCTGCTCGGCGTCCGTGCGGAAGGCGTGGGGTGACTCCACGAACACTATCGCTTTGGCCCCGAGGTTGGCGGCGTTCAACCAGCGGGTGGCCGTGTTGAAGTTCATCAGGGCGATGCTGCCCTCGATGTCCTTGCCGTTGAAGTCCTTGAGGTACCCCTCACCGCCCCACACCAGTGGGCCGCTCAGGCCCGCTTCCGGGGTCTTGGGGGTTCGCACGTAATTCGGGCGCACGCAGTGGATGGTGATGGAGTGCTCGCCCACTCTCAGCGCGGCGCCCTTGTCCACCGGGACGATGATCTGGAAGGGCTTGCGGGACAGGTTCGCCAGTCCGAGCGCCTCGTAGTGCTCGTAGATGTAGCGTTCGGCCTCCCTGCACCCCGGATAGCCGGTGTACCGACTCTGGATGGAAGCCAGGCGCCGGATGTGCTCCTCGGGGTCAATTGCGCGAAGGTCGCGGCGCAGTTCCCCCGCCGGAGTGCCCAAAGACTGGGCCTGAGCCGCCGATGCCCCCCACATCAGCACCCCGCAGACCAGCACCCAGCTAAGAGGCGTTGTCCTCTTCATCGAGTTCTTCCCCGGACGCCAAACCTCCACGAAGAAGCGGCATGAATTATAAGAGGTTCACGGACCTTGTCAAACAACCCATTTTATAAACCATCTGCGCCGCCGATTCAACGGCGTGCGCCCGGCCTGCCCGCGCTCCCTCGCTACGGGGGGGGAGCCGCTCTTGACAAGACCGGACGCGCCGGGATAGGCTTGCAGTCGGGCAGCGGCGAGGCGCCATTGCGGAGGTGAGAGGCGGATGAACTCGAAACAGAGGATACTCACGGCCCTCAACATGGGCCGGCCCGACCGCGTTCCCGTATGTGAGCTTTACCTGAACGAATCGAGCATCGTCCGGATAGCGAGGCTGCTTCGCCCGGACCAGGTCGGGGATCGTCACGTCGAGGAAGGAGTCGGCGAGCAGACGGAGGCGGTCCTGGACCTCTACTGCATGATAGTGGCCGAGCTGGGCCTGGACGCGACCTGTCAGGGCCTCTCCATCGGCCTGGAGCCCGTCGGCGGGGGTCGCGCAAGGGACAGGTACGGCACCCTCTACAACCTTTCTCCCCATGGAGAGCCGATGCCCGTGGACGGCCCCATCAAGGAGCCCTCAGACCTCGAGGGTTTCGACATGGTCTCGAAGCTCCGCGCCTCGGACCTGGATGGCATGCGTTACGTCATGGAGAAGGCCGGGCCCGAGAAGGCGCATTTCCTCGGCGTTACCGATCCGTTCAAGGTGAGCTGGCGCCGCACCGGCGGCATGCAGAACCTGCTGATGCACTACGTGCTCAACCCCGCCCTGGTGCACCGTCTCGGCAGGATAGCGACGGATTTCGACATCGCCGTCATCGAAATGGCCGCCGGGATCGGCGTGGACGTCATCATCGTGCCCGGAGACCTCGCCGGAGAGAGGACCACCATTATCTCGCCCGAACACTACCGCCAGTACATCAAGCCGTACCACGCGGAGCTGGTCGAGGCGGCCCACCGGCGCGGCCTCAAGATCGTGAAGCACTCGGACGGCAACCTCTGGCCGATTCTGCACGACCTGCTGGAGGTCGGTTTCGACGGCCTGCACCCCATCCAGCCCCAGTGCATGGACATCGCGGAGGTCAAGGAATACCTCGCCGGCAGGGCCTGCGTGGTCGGCAACATTGACTGCCGCGAGCTCCTCGTTTTCGGAAGCCGGCAGGAGGTCGAACAGAGCGTCAAGGAGACCATTGAGAAGGCCGCCCCGGGCGGGGGCTACATCCTGAGTTCCTCGAACTCGATCCACCCCGGTTGCAAGCCCGAGAACTACGTGGCCATGGTCCGCGCCGCACACCGGTACGGCAGTTACGGCTGAGCTCCGTGCACGGGGCCTTTGGGCCCCGCAGGCCGCCGGGAAGGCAGCCCCCGAGGCCATCGCTGCGACCCTCTTGCAGCCGCCCCCTATCCCTAATGGTGGCCACAAGCTGCCCGGGAGGGGATCACAATGTCCGGGCAAAGAAACAGTTGGGGATTGCAAAAAGCAAGGGAAAGCGGATAGACTGGAAAGCGGGAGCAGATCCTCCGAGGCCGTACGGCAGCCTTTTTGCGTTTCGTCCGAACGGGGTTCCTTGCTGGGAGGAAGGAGGGGCGTCACGGGGCGCGAAGTGCAACAGCGCGTCCGCACGCTGCTCCGCGAGCGGGCGGGGCAGGTCGTCGCCGAATACAGCGTGCTGATGTGGTTTTTCACGCTGATCGGCGTGGCGACGCTCGTGACCTTCTTCTTCGCCTTCGAGGAGGGCGTGATCGGATACTACGAGGACATAGTGAACGTGATTTGCCTGCCTTTCCCGTGAGTTCCTGCGGGAGGGCAATCTGGAAAAGGAGGAGAGGGCGATGTTTGAGCTGGTGAGCTGGCTGAAGAGGGCCGCCAGGAAAGGCCAGACGACCACCGAGTACGTGATCATCCTCGGCCTTGTGGCCCTGGGGAGCATCGCGGTAATCCTGCTGTTCGGCAACCAGGTGCGCGGCCTGTTCGGGGCGGGCACGCGGAAGATGGCCGGCGAGGCGGTCGAGGCGGACGAGTACAGCCAGACCGATGCGGTGGAAGGGGCCGTGGACGTGGAGGATATCTCCGAGGCCTTCAGCCAGGACTGAAGCCGCCGGGCGCCCCCCCATGGTTCGCATTGTCGGCGGGGTTGTCGGGCGGGGCCGGTTCCTGGGCGGGAGGCGTGTGACGGCGGGCAGGTTTGCGGCCGGCCCCGGCCGCTCGCGCGGGGCAGGCGCCGGCAAGTTCTTGTAACCTCTTCCGCGGCTGAAGGTTAGAGATGATCGTAAGGCACTGCTTGCTCTTCGCGCTCCTCATCGTCTGCGTCTATACGGACCTGGCCCGCGGGAAGATATACAACTGGTGCACGCTGGGGGCGATGTTTGCCGGCCTGCTGGTGAACTATGTCCTCGGGGGATTGCTGGACGGGGGCTGGCTGGGGGTGAACCTCGGCAACTCTGCGCTGGGGCTGATGGTGGCGGCGGTAGTCTTTGCCTGGCCCTATCTGAGGGGAGGCATTGCAGGGGGTGACGTGAAGCTGATGCTGGCTGTGGGGGCGATAGGCGGGCTTCACAACTTCTTCGTCGTCTACGCGCTCCTTTACAGCGCGCTGATCGGAGCGCTGATGGCCGTTGTGGTGCTCATATGGCGCGGCAGGCTGCGGGAGGGGCTCAAAGGGGCGGTGCGTTTCACCCTTTCCACCGGACGCGCAAGTGGCGGCGAACCTGCTCGGCACAGAGACCCTCAGCAGGCGGACAGAGAGGCTTCACCGAGCGGTGTGACGGTTCCTTACGGTTTTGCGATCTCAATTGGCAGCGTAGTTGCATGGTACGTAACGATGCTTCCGGCCGGTTAGGGCACAACGGCTCCCTTCGGGGCCTCTTGAGGGCTTCGGAGCGGGTTGAATGCTTCCTGAAGTGGGTCGGAGACAGTTACAGTGTTGAAAACAACGTGTTGCAAAACCCAACATCGGGCCTTCGGCGCAATGTCCAGGGAACTGTGAAAAGGCAGCCCGGTTTCCCCCCGACCGGACTGCAAGGGGGGCAGGCGCTTGCAGAATTCGCATTCGCCTTCCCCCTTCAACTCTTGATCCTGTTCGCCATCATGCAACTGGCCTTGTTGTATGTGGCAAAACAGGTCGTCACCTATGCCTCCTACAGCGCCGCGCGGGCGGCGATGGTGTCGGTTTCTCCCGAAGATGCCTACAGGCGGGCGGAGCGGGCAAGCGCCCTTGTGTGTGCCCCGATCACGGGGCCCACGGTTGAGGGAAGCAATTTCAGTCCGGCAGAGCTCCAGAGCACCTCCATCGAGGTGCCAGGGTGGGGACGGGTGCCCAGGTCCGGCATTTCCTACCGTTTGAAGACCCACGTCTCCCGCCTCGCCTACCCGGCGCCCGGCGAGGTCCAGGTCACAGTCACCCATTACTACGAGCTGGTTTTTCCCGTGGTGAATCACCTTTTCGCCTGGCTGCACCGTGGGGCTCCGCCCCGGCGGTTCGCCGATGCAACGGGTCGAGGCGGCACGGTCGCCCACGGGGACGAGCTCGAGTTCGAGGATGCCGTGGGCATCTGGAACGTGCGGGCACCGCACATGCGCCTGCGCGAGACCACCAGGTTGGCCGTTCCCGGAGGATAGGCATTGGGGATGAGGCGCCATTCTCAGAAGGGCCACGGGCGCGGCATCTGCGACAGGCTCGCCGAGTTGCGCAGGGACGAGAGCGGTCAGTCCCTCGTGTTCGGCGTGATGAGCGTCTTTGTGCTGCTTTTCTTCGGGGCGATGGTGATGGGGGTGGGGCGGGTTTCCGCCCGGCGCATCCAGATGCAGTTCGCCGCCGACGCCTCCGCGCACAGCGCCGCCCTGGTGGAAAGCGAGTGTTTGGGCGCCATTGCCCTGCTCAACACGGCCATGGCGCAGGTGCGTGCCCGTGCGCTGCGTTACGCGGCCGACGTCAACATCTATGGCGTTCTCGCCGAGCTTCGCGATGGGGTGATGGACCTGAACGCGCGGATCTCGGAGGCATTGCAGCGGCAGCTCAGTGCGCTGCGCGAAGAGCTCTCAGGGGAGACTGACCCGCGGCGCCGTGCGGAGCTTGAGGAGCAAATAGAGCGGGTGACGGCGCGGCTCAGAAGCCTCTACGAAGACTCCGACCTCGAGCGGTCTCTCCTCCAGGTCACGGACGAAGCGTTCTGGACTCAGCAACTCGAAGAGCTCCGCAGCCGGTTTCGCACGGAGACCGATCCGCAGCGGCGGCGAGAGCTCGGGGCGCAGATGGAGTACGTCGAGTCCATGCGCGGCGGGCTGGACGTGCCGGAGGGCTCTGACCCCGTCTGGGTGCAGGAAATCGTGGGGCTGGACAGGGCGGACGTGCAATACGCAGAGGCGTACCGCCAGGCGGAGCAATGGATTCCTGCGGCCAACCACTGGCTCCGGGAGATGTCGCGCCTCGAGCACACCATCGCCATCCTCTCCCCTTACCTCTCGGCGGAGACGGCCTACCGGGTCGCCCGCGAGAACGGCGCACAGTACGCGTCCATCTTCCCCTGTTCGCGCTGGCTGCCGCGGGAGGAGGCGTACATCACGCTCGACATCTACCATCCGGGCTATGGGTGGTGGCGCGTGGAGGGCGGCGATACCAACCTGGAAGTGCAGGCCCTGCGGTGCGCAGAGTGCCCGGGCTGGTCTGGGTGCGGGGAGTGCACCAGGTGTTGGCTGATCTCGTGGGCAAAGGGCCTCGGCGAGCAGGAGCAGTACCGCATCTGCCAGCTTGAGCAAAAACGGTGGCACGTGCGCGACATGATGCGGGACGAGGTGGCCTGCATCCAGCAGCACGAGGAGTTCCACGTCGTTACCTGGGGGCCGGAGGGTGTTGAGGTCGTGGTGCATGACCAGTACGACCCGCACTGGCTGGAGCTGGTCAACCCCGAAGGCACCTGGCCCCACAACACGATTTTCGTGCGGAACCTGCACGGGGTCGTCCAGGTTGCTCGCTACAGGTGGGATGAGGAGGCGGGGCAGTGGGTCTTGCCGCGCGAGCGCGACTTCACGGCCCTGCCCGCCGGCACGCTCACCCTGGACGGGGTGCGGGTCGGGGTTGAGATAGACCCCGTCATTCCCCTGCCCGGAAGCGCCGTCATTCGCGTGCTGGAGCCACCGTACATCTCCCTCATTGATGCGGGCGGGGAGGAATGGGGCCGCGCTTATCTGGAAGGGACCACGTGGTTCACGGCGAACATAAACTCCGTGGGGGTGGAGGTGCGGAACGAGAGGATTCACCTCTTTAGGCGCGGCGTGCACCTCCGGACCGAGGATGCGGACGGGCGCTGGCGCGTGCATTTCGACC
>JAUWZH010000060.1 GCA_030615435.1 Candidatus Brocadiaceae bacterium
ATCCACCCAGTGGCCCGCGTAGTTGTGCGCGTACTTATAGCCCTCCCCGTGTCCTAACTCCTTTGCGCCAGGGTAGCTGGCGTCCCGCAGGGAATCCGGCACGGGCAGCGTGCGGCCCTCCTGCACGTCCTTCTCGGCGGCCGCGATGGCCATGTAGGCGGCGTTGCTCTTGGGGGCGCAGGCGATGTAGGTGACGGCCTGAGCCAGCGGGATCTTTCCTTCCGGCATGCCGACGAACTCCACCGCCTGCTGGGCTGCGATGGCGAGCACGAGGGCGTTCGGAGCGGCGTTGCCCACGTCCTCGGCGGCGCAGATCACCACCCGCCGCGCGATAAAACGAGGGTCCTCCCCGCCTTCCAGCATCTTCGCCATCCAGTAGAGCGCCGCGTCGGGGTCGCTGCCCCTCATGCTCTTGATGAAGGCGCTGGCGGTGTCGTAGTGCTCGTCTTCGTCGCGGTCGTAGACGAGCGCCTTGCGCTGGATGGAATCTTCGGCGAGCGCCAGGTCGAAATGCACCTTGCCGTCCTCGGCCGGGGTGGTGCTCAGAACGCCGACCTCCAGGGCGCTCAGGGCACGGCGGGCGTCGCCGTCGCACATCTGAACCAGGTGCTCCAGAGCCTCGTCGGTGATCTCCACCGAATACGCCCCCAGGCCCCTCTCGGTATCGCTGAGGGCATGCAGAAGCACCCGGCGGATCTCTTCCGGGGAGAGCGGCTTGAACTGGAATATCTGCGAGCGCGACAGCAGGGGGGCGTTGAGCGCGAAGAAGGGGTTGTGCGTGGTGGCCCCCACCAGGATCACCGTACCCCGCTCCACGTCCGGCAGCAGCACGTCCTGCTGGGCGCGGTTGAAGCGGTGCAGCTCGTCAATGAACAGCACCGTGCGGCGCCCGGCAGCCCTTTTGCGCTCGGCGGCGGCCTGAAGGACGTGTCGTAACTCCTTTACATTGCTTGCAGTTGCGTTAATTGGCTCGAAATACGCCTCGCTGTGCCGCGCAATCACGTGGGCCAGGCTCGTCTTCCCTGTGCCCGGGGGACCGTAGAAAATCAGGGAGGAGAGCCGGTCCGCCCGAATCATCCGCCACAGCAGCTTGCCTTCGGCGCAGAAGTGCTCCTGACCCGCCACCTCTTCGAGGGTCCGCGGGCGCATCCGCAAGGCGAGCGGCGCGTCCGCATCATAGGCCAACCCCTCGCCTTCCGGTTCTCCAAACAGGCTCATGGTTCCCCCCCCACGCTACCCCCAGGCCACCCCCGGGGCACCCTCATCTTAGCCCGAAGTCGCACCGTAATCCCGTTGGGCTCTCCCCCGGTCGGCTACCCTACAGCTTACAGGCCGAGCTCCCGTCCGTCAACGAATCTGCGGTGCCAGAGTTCGAGCATGAGCAGCGACCACAATCTATATCCATGGTCCCTCAGCCCCCGCGTATGTTCCCCCACCAGACGCCTCAGCTCCTCCGGCTCGAAGTAGCCCCGCTCCAGCGCCTCCCGCGACAGCACCACCTCGTGCACCAGCTCCCGAAGCTCCCCCCGGAACCACTCCGCAATCGGCACGCCGAATCCCATCTTGCGCCGCGTCACTATCGGGCGCGGCAGCAGTTCCCCGAAGGTCTCCTTCAGGATGAGCTTGCCCTCCAGCCCCCGCACCGTCGGCCCCAGCTTCAGGCGCCTCGGGATGCGCCCCGCCAGCTCGACCACCTTGTGGTCCAGGAACGGCGAGCGCACCTCCAGCCCGTGCGCCATCGAGGCGATGTCCACCTTCGTCAGCAGGTCGCAGGGCAGGTAACTCATCACGTCCACGTACGTGGTGCGGTGGACGAAATCGCCGTCGGGCACCTCTCCGTAGTAGCGCTCCAGGAACCCCGCCGGCCCTTCCCCCCTGGTTGCCTCTCGCAGGCCGGGACTGTAGAGGCTTGCCCGCAGGCCGTCGTTGAAGAGGCTGATCCAGTCCAGGTACCGGCGCTCCGGCGGCAGGCCGAGGCTGAGCATCAGGCGCTGGAGGCGGCGCAGGACCGTCTTCGCTTCCACCGAGACCGGCAGTCGGCTCCACAGGGCCGGCGCAGCCGCCCGGCGCACGAGCCACGGCATCCTGTCGAAGATGCTCCCGAGCCAGACCGCCGCATACCGGGGATAGCCCGCGAAGCACTCGTCCCCGGCATCCCCGGCGAGCACGACCTTCACGTGCTCCCTCGCCATGCGGCTTACGTAGAAGGTCGGGATCGCCGAGGAGTCGCCGAAGGGCTCGTCGTAATGCCAGACCAGCTCCGGCAGCACCTCCAGCGCCCGGGGCCGCACGGTCTCCTCGCGGTGCTCGGTGCGGCAGTGGCGGGCAACCAGGCGGGCGTAGTCCGTCTCGTCGTAGCGCTTCTCTTCGAAACCGATGGAGAAGGTTCGCACCGGCCGGGCGCTCATCCGGCTCATCAGGGCCACGGTGATGGACGAATCCAGTCCGCCGCTCAGGAACGCCCCCAGCGGCACGTCGCTGATGAGGCGCAGCCTGGTCGCCTCGGTAAGTTCCTCCCGCAGTTCCTCCCTGAGTTTGCGAACCGGGGTGCTGTGGTCGGGCCGGAAGGCGGGACGCCAGTAACGGTGCAGCTCCACCCGCCCCGCTGCGGGATCGTAGGTGAGCACGTGCGCCGGGGGCAGCTTGCGCACCGCGCGGAACATGCACAGCGGGTGAGGCACGTATTGGAAGGTGAGGTACCGGTCGAGCGCCTCGGCGCTCACCGTCCGGTCGAAGCCGGGGATCTCAACGAGCGCCTTCAGCTCGCTGGCGAAGGCGAAGAGCCCCCTCCTCGGCTCGTGCATGTAGTAGAGAGGCTTCTGGCCGAGCCTGTCGCGGGCGAGCGTGAGGAGCCTGCGCCGCTCGTCCCAGATGGCGAAGGCGAACATGCCCCGCAGCGCGTCCACCAGCTCCAGGCCCCTGTCCTCGTAGATGTGCACGAGGCACTCGGTATCGGAGCGCGTCCTCAGCCCGTGCCCGGCCCGCGCCAGTTCGGAGCGGAGGTCGGGGAAGTTGTAAATCTCCCCGTTGCAGACGGTCCAGACCGTGCCGTCCTCGTTGCTCATGGGCTGGTGGCCGCCGGCGAGGTCACTGATGCTGAGGCGCCTGTGCCCGAGCCCGACGGCCGGCCGGGCAGGGGAGGGGGGCCTGGGGGCGAAGAGCTTCACCCCCTCGTCGTCCGGCCCACGGTGGGACAGGGCGTCGGTCATCCGGCCGAGGAGGCCGCCCAAGGCGGCCCCGTCCGCGGTGCCGGGCGCGGTCAGTATGATGCCGCAGATTCCACACATGTAGATCAGGGGTCAGTAGTTAGCGGGCGGCGTATCATCCTCAACGCACTAAATCATATCTAGTCGCGCTCAGTCCGTCAATGAAGGCAGAGAGCCTCCCAATCTGACGGATTCCCTGGCTGCGCCGCGAGGCAGATGCACGATTCGGGCCGGGAAACGTCCGAGAAAGCGTTGACACGCCCCTGCATGGGCCGTACACTCCAACCAGGACAGGATGGATCCTGTTGGTGCGGGGCCATATGGAGGACCTCAGCCTACTTGTATCGGCTGGCCCTGTGAAAGGGATAAATAGATGAGCACGCGGCAATTCGTCTTTGTAGCGGCCCTGATCGCCATATGGACTGGCTTGGCCTACGGCGCGGGTCCCTCAAGAAATCTGCTTCCGTTGATTGAACGAGCTTGCGAGGACACCCAAGATCTCGCGGAGGCATACGCTCAAGCGAAAGAGGCCATAGGGAAATGCTCTTTCGAGGAGTGCTTGAGCTTGTGGAAAGACCTCATGCGAAAGCGCGCAGAACGGGGCAGAGCTATTGCAGAGCAAGTTGCATGGCAAGTATGTATTGACTTTCTTGGGGATGAAGAGGCAAAAAAGGCAATCCCACAACACTTCGATGCAATCTTCGAAACAATTTCCGACAGGCAGGAGCTTGCGGATGTGAGGAGGGGCATGATCCGGTATGTGACAACACATCTAAAAGGTTTCCACGACACAAGCTATCTCAAGAGAGAGCAAGCCCTTAAGCTAACACGCTTCTTGCGGAGTGTCATTCAAGACACCAACGAGGAAGAACTGTTCAGACGTCGGGCGGTGCTGGATTTGTGGATTCTCTCTAAGAATCAACTTGTCCTCGCATTGAGAAGAAATCCGGCCACCAGGGTTCAGCTTCAGGAGCGGGTGCCAATAGTCGAGATTGTGGCCAAAATGCGTGGGGAGCAAAAGGATGCTGTGGAGCCCTTCGTGAGGGAGATTGAGAAGGACGTGGCGTGTATGCTGGAGATCGCTCAGCAGGATGACACGTCTGCGGAACTGAGTGGGGCCATAGCAAGCGGCCTGCAAAGGTATTCGAAAGCGCTGGAAATCGATCCTGAGAAGATAGGTGCTATTTACATAAAGATTGTGTTGCAGCAGGAACTCGCTCTAAGAGGAGATCTTAGCGCAATAGCGAGGAATCTGAAGGCGCTAGGACAATTAGTGCCCGATGAAGAGATGACTGCGAAGTTGCGTGAAAGCATTGTCCGTCTGCTGGATAGGCACGAAAGGCTTGTGCAAGAAGAGAAGGAGAACATACAGGAAGCGGTCGGAGAAAAAGGCGGAAGAAATGAAGCTAAGGAGGAATCTCAGTAACAAGGATCATCTCCCCAAAAAGTTGAGTGGGCTGCGGGGCGGAAGGCGGGACGCAGTAGCGGCGCAGTTCCACGCGCCCAACGCGGCCTCGTCCGCTACGCCGGGCTTGGTCAATATGATGCCGCAGATTCCACACATGTAGATCAGGGGTCAGTAGGCAGCGGGCATTGCGCGACTGACGCAGCCAACGCGAAAGCTTGCGCGACTCCTCCACGCTGAGCGAACGGACATACAGACACATGGCAATACCCTCCGCGAAAGAGACACTGCAGCCATGCACCTATTTGTACCATACCGGCGACCCCAAAAACCCAAGATTTCTCGCTTAACAGCCCACCAGCACTCTGTGGCGGAAGCACCTCATCTCCCAAAGCAATTCATATCGCTTCCTTTATGGAAGCGTCCGAATCCTTATCGTTGAGATACCGAAGGCTTTTACCGGCACGCTTACAGCGTGCTTTTGAGGGGAAAGGATCTTGTCATTCTCCTCTACAAGGTTGGTCTGGTATGCCTCATGGATTGCAAGAAAAGGCAGTGTCACAGTGACGGTGCAGGCCAAGCCTTCAGTCTCGATTAGCCGCGCGATGATTCCATCCCCATCCTCTGCTGCTTTCAACGTCAATAGAAGGACATTTGGTTTATCCACCTGGCCGAAGCTCATAGACTTGGAAAACGGTCCCTCCTTTTCGCCGCTTATGCACACGGGGATGAGCGGATTCCCTATCGCCCAGCCAAAGTCGCGCGGACGGCCTTCCTTCCAACCACCCTTATGCGTGGTAATCGAATAGCGGAATAGCATATCACCTTGCTGAACGGGGCGGAAGTTCGTATGGAAGTTACTCTCCATAACATACGAGTACATATGACCCTTGGAGAGCTTGTCTGGCTTGAGAAAGTCGCGCGCGAAATCAGGCCGCGTCAGTCCGTGATGCACCTGCGAGACGTAACAGGGCCACAGACCGCCAAACTCCAGGAGGTGCGACTCGATTGGAGACAGGGTCACGCCTGCTTCTCCGTCAGTAACGTCCGCCCAGTGTTGTACCGTATAGTAGTTCGAGTTCGAACCAGGGAATTGGTCGGCCAATGGCTCAATGACCGAATTGGAACCCTCGAATCGGAAGCTAGGATGCTCCATCTTGAAGGGAAAGGCAAAATATATCTCCAAAAGCGGTGTGGAATCCTTTAAGACCCTGTTGGCTATATCAATCCGTTTTATCTCATCATAGAGGATAATCTCCTGGGTCAGTTGCGGGCAGCCGTGGCCTTGGCCGGAGACTATGAGGCTTCCATACACTGGGCCGCCTTGTCCCTTTCGAATCTTCATCTTTCTCGGCCTTCGTTCTTTAGCGCTCTTTGCAGATCGCACTATCAACTGATTCAGCCTGTGTGGCGCTTCCTTATCGACAATCTCCCGCTCCAGTTCCTTGTCGTAGATGCTTTCCACAGCGCCGGTCTGCGGGTTTAGAGTGAGCTTGAAGAAACGATTTTCCAGATTCCTCCCGCCAACCACAACGCTGCTGGTAAAGGAAGCGGCCTGCTGGTCTGGCACAAGCCGATAAGTCTTGTAGCCCAAAGAAGGGACGTCTTCTGCCACAAAGAGTAACTCGAAAAGCTCTGTGCGGTCTCTCTGCCCCATGGCATACCGGTGGGCTGAGTACGGCACAGGCGCCTGCGGGCTGTCAAGCTCCACAATCTGATACGCAACTTTCTCTCCCGTTTCCTCATCCACAAGGTCAAAAGGCCATTCTGAGGCAAAAGGCGACACCCTGACCACATCCGTCCTCTGAAAGGAAAGCGAATTAAAGACCGCGATGTAACGGCCTTCCTCTTTAAGCTCAATTAGACCGGCAATCTTATCAACACTCTTGGACAACATCGATTGTGCGAGCCCGGCAGCCTTATACGCGCAGTGACTCTTGTCGCTCCAGTTCCAGTCTTGAGCCTTTCCTATGGGATGCAACATCCCCCACGTGTGCTCATCGTAGAGCAGCATATTATCGTACGCTTCGCGGATCCTTGCCGCCCGATATGAGTAATCACTCACCAACGAGGCAATCGTGGTAAACTTTTCCGCCGAGTGTAATCTGTCATGAGTACCTCTATTGATTCCGGTCTCTTGGGCGGAAGATGTGACCCCTACTGGATTATCCGTCCCCGGCAGTTCTCCTCGGAATACTCGGACATCTGAGCATTCCTTTTCAAGTGCTTCGAAGAACATGGAGTTGGTTGCCACGATGAGTTCAGGGTAAGCCCATTTGCTGTTCCACTCTCTGACGATATGGCTTACGCGGATGTCTGGAGATTGGTTATCACAACACCTGAATGCGTAACGAGCCACAGAAAATGGGCATCCCCTTTCCTCCAAGACAGAAAGCATGCCGGGAAGCTCGTTTAACACCTCTTGGTAACAAAATGGATCTAGCCAAGGGGCACTCCACCATCCATAGCCACCCTGGTAGTACACCAACACAGAACCACCGTCGGGACCCTGCCAGCGGAACGCGTCGGGTCTGCCGTGCCGCAATACCACAGACGCGTCCCAGAACCTGTGCTCACCCACTTCAGCCCATTCAGGCAGACCGGCAAAGAAATACTTCACGCCGGCCCCGGCCAGGACCGTCGCTAAACCCCACGCAAAACCCGGGATGTCGGTAATTGCGGCCGTGCGAATTGGCGCGCCGTGCTTCCGCTTCAAGCGAAAAGACGGATACATCAGTCTTATCAATTCCTCGTGGCCGCACAGAGCGGTTATCTCATTGCCGAAGAGAGCGGAGATCTCTATTCTGCCCTTCTTGATGTACTTCGCAAGCTTCTCGGTAATCTTCTTCGGCCTGCTCTCCACGAAATGCTGTATTGACCAAGTCGCCTCAACCGTGTATCTGTACTTTGATTCTTCCGGCCAATCATCTGTCTCCTCGCAGAAACGAAGTATATCATCATAAAAGCTATCGTATTGGCGCAGAACGTCTTCGCTCGTATCCGTGTATCCGAAATCGTGGTGCGTTATGGGAATCATACATACTCGCCAGTGCCTCTTGGGTACCCAATCCGTTTTCCGTCGGTCTTGCACTTCTCCCCGAGCCGAGAGAGTAAACTCTGCGGACAGCGGCTCGCGAAAGTCAGGGACATGAACCCGGTACGTTCCTTCGCCTGGTTCCACCGCGCCAATAGTATTATGCCTTTCTTTTGAACCGAACCTGGCATCCAGACCGGCTTCTACGGTCTGTCCACTGTTCTCGATCGAGATATCCACCGCTTGCAGAAGCTCTTTTCCATCCTTGACGAAAAGCAAGGTTGGTTTAACTGCATTGATGTGCAACATCCAAAACTCCTTTCCGCTTCGGCCCTATGCCCCTGCATCGGGCGGGGAGCGGGTCAGCGTGACTCAGGAGCGACCAGAGTCGGCTCCTCGAGTTCGACTGCTTCCGCCGGCGCGCGCCGTGCCCCCGTGGGCATGCCCAGCTTCATCAGCATCGGCGCCGCCAGACGGAGTGGCTCGACCTGGACGACGACCTGGCGGTCCCTGAGCATGGTCCGCCAGAGCCTCGCGCCTTCGGCCACGTCCTGGAAGAGCGCCCGGAACGGATGCGCTTCCGGTATGTTCGTCATGTTCGCCAGGAGCTGCTGGCGCAGGTTCTCTTCCAGCTTGCTGAGCGGGGCGAAGAGCTGTGCGGCCGCGTTCGCGTCCTGGCAGGTCGCCGCGAGCGTCAGCTTCCCGTCGGCCGTGGAGTACCCTTCAAACAGCTCCACCTTCGTGAGCGCTAACCCGATGCGAAGCGCTTCCAGTTCCATCTGCGCTCCCTCCGCCGGCGCCGGCGTCCGTTCGCTCCGCGCAAGCTCTTCGCCGAATGCCTCTTCGATCATCGCCTTTTGGGCATTGGTGAGGGCCCCTGAGAGGGCCATCCGGGCCTGCTTCTGTGCGATGAGCTCGAAGGCCCGCGCGGCGTGGGCGGGCAGCGCGGTATCCTTCCTGGCAGCCATGCCCTGAAGGACCCTTTCGATGTAGCGCGATCCCGGTCCCGAGCCCCAGCATATGATCGCCGTGTGCTCGTCGAGCAGACACACAGCCGGGTCGTCACCCTCGTGGAAAACGGCGTGACCTTCGATCTGGAGCGGCTCCCCGATGCCGCCTCTACAGACTCTCGCCATGCGGACCGGGTCGTAAAGGCCCTTCAGGATCAGGCAGACATAGGGGACGTCCTCTTCAGTACCGACGTCGCTGGAACAGACCACCGTGACCGAATCGAGACGGATGTTGCCGACCAGCGAGAGCGCGAGAACGATGGCATCTTCCGCTTCCTTGATTCCTTGCTCCAGGAGGCCCGCGGGGGGAGACAGCGCGCCCATCGCCGGGCCCATCTTCTGCTGGAAAAGAGCGAAGTAGTCCGCGACCGTCACGGTCTTGGAACCCCGCGCAGCGTCCAGGACGAGCACGAACCCGGCGTCCGGCGGCACCATCCCGGCCGCCTGCTTCAGCGTCTCCAGGCCCGACGGGCGGAAGTAGTCCGCACCCCGCAACGGCTGGATTGCCTGCGCGGTGGCGTCGGCCAGCGTGATGTCCGCCTCCCCGGCGATCTCCTCCAGCACGGTCAGGGCCTGCCCGGACTTCATCGCTTCCAACGCCCGTATGGCGAGGAGCTGCTTGACGTATTCGGTGTCGCCGCGTGGGCCAGGCAGTTCATCGAGCACGGGTTTTTCTTCGTGCCTTGCCTGCAGCAGCGCGATCAGAGACGCCTCGTCCGTCCTGACCTGCATCTGCTCAAGCATTCTGGTCGGGTTGACGAGGGAAGCCAGGTCGCGCGGCGGGGCTTCGAGAAGATCGCCGCCGAGCATCAGGATGAGAAGCGCAACCAAGGATATGCCCATGCACACAACCCCTTTCGTGCGAACGCAAGGTTATCGAACAGGTTTCTTGAGCCGAGATCCCCGCATCAACGGAATTCATATTGTTGCGCTCTGAGTGTACTGCGCAGGAAGGGGCCTGTCAACGCTTTCTCGAACGTTTCTCGGCGCGAATCGTGCATCTTGCTCTCGCCCGCGGCCATGGCATTTGCGTCGTCACGGGGATTCGGGCCGGCTCACGCGGGCTGGGGCAGATGGGCAGGCCGTTACGCGCTGCCTTTCCCGATGCCTGCGTGGTACTCCTGCAAGGATTTGACGTCGGCGGCGCCCTTGCGGCGTGCGGCAATGCCTTCGGCGGCGGCAACTGCGGCGGGAATCGTCGTGATGTACGAGACCCCGTGCCTGATCGCTGACTTGCGGATGTAAGAGTCGTCCGTCGCGCTCAGCTTGCCGGAGGGCGTGTTGACGACGAGTTGTATCTCGTGGTTCGTGATCCCGTCCACGATGTTGGGCCGGCCCTCGTGCACCTTGAGGATGTGCTCGCTCTCCACACCCTGCCCGGCGAGGAACGCGCGGGTGCCCTCGGTCGCCTTGATCTTGAAGCCGAGATCCCGGAACCGCTTCGCCGCCTCGGTCAGGACCTCCGAGCGGTCTTTTTCGCAGATGCTGAGCAGCACCGTGCCCTCGGTGGGCAGGAGCGACCTGGCGGCGTCCTGGGCCTTGTAGAACGCGAGGCCGAACGAGTCCGCCATGCCGAGCACCTCCCCGGTCGAGCGCATCTCGGGGCCGAGCAGCGGGTCCACCTCGGGGAACATCGGGAACGGGAACACGGCCTCCTTCACGCCGAAGTGCGGGATGTCTCTGT
Source organism: Candidatus Brocadiaceae bacterium (assembly GCA_030615435.1). Taxonomy (GTDB): domain Bacteria; phylum Planctomycetota; class Brocadiia; order SM23-32; family SM23-32; genus JAUWZH01. The sequence continues at coordinate 10,340 of JAUWZH010000060.1, forward strand.
CCCTGAGGTCGAACTCGGCGAGCTTCTTGCCGAGCATCACCTCGGTGGCCATGCGGGCCATGGACAGGCCGCAGACCTTCGAGACGAGCGGCACGGTCCGCGAGGCCCTCGGGTTCGCCTCCAGCACGTAGACCTTGTCCTGGCAGATCGCGTACTGCATGTTCATCAGGCCGACCACGTTCATCGCCTTCGCGATCCGCTTGACGTATTCGATGATGGTGGCGACGTGCTTCGGCGGGATGCTCGTCGGCGGGATGACACAGGCCGAATCGCCGGAGTGCACGCCGGCATGTTCGATGTGCTCCATCACGGCGGGCACAAAGGCGTCGGTGCCGTCGGCGATTGCGTCCGCCTCGGCCTCGACGGCGTTCTCGAGGTACTTGTCTATCAGGATCGGCCGGTCGGGGGTGACGCCGACGGCGGCGGCGACGTAATCGCGGAGCATCTCTTCGTCGTGGACGATCTCCATCCCGCGCCCGCCGAGCACGTAGGAGGGCCGCACGATCAGCGGATAGCCGATCCGCCCGGCGATCCGGCGCGCCTCCTCGATGGTGCTCGCCATTCCGGACTCCGCCATCGGGACCCCGAGCTGATCCATCATCCGCCGGAAGCGGTCGCGGTCCTCGGCGAGGTCAATGGTCTCGGGCGTGGTGCCGAGGATGTTGACCCCGGCCTCCTTCAGCTCGGCGGCGATGTTGAGCGGGGTCTGCCCTCCGAACTGACAGATGACCCCTTTGGGCTTCTCCTTGTTGTAGATCTGGAGCACGTCCTCGACGGTGAGCGGCTCGAAGTAGAGCTTGTCGGAGGTGTCGTAGTCGGTGGAGACCGTTTCGGGATTGCAGTTGACCATCACCGTCTCGTAGCCCATCTCCCTCAGAGCGAAGGCGGCGTGGACGCAGCAGT
>JAUWZH010000317.1 GCA_030615435.1 Candidatus Brocadiaceae bacterium
CGTCCTCGCTTGCTGCGCGGTGGCAGCAAGGGCTGCAGGACTGCCCATTCGCCATCGGTCAGGTCTGTAGGATAGGTTTTTCGTTCCATGCCCTCCAGGCTAACAACTGAGGACCCCTAATTTCCATACACACTCTAAGAGTTCTCCAGGCGTCACCAGATTGCCCACTGATCGTTCGGTTCAGGGAAAGGTCGTAGAGGCGAAACTCCACATTCTCGCCCCCTCCGTGCAGTCCTGAACGGTAAGGAATCACAGGCCGGTACCGATCAATCCTTCACCGGACTGGGGCCTTCCGTCGGCTTGTCCACCTCATCGCGAAGGGTGGAAAGAATAGTCTTCGCCGCCTCCCGGGCACGCTCGGGCATCTGAGGGTCTTCCAGGATCGCCTTCAGCCGTTCCTCTGCAGCTTCGTAGTGCTGATTCTCTCCGAGCAATTCGGCGCTCTGGAACAGCAAGCGGGCCCTCACGTCCGGGCTTTCGGCCTCCCTCAAGGCGTTGTCATAGCACTCCAGCGCCTCCTCAAGCATGTCAAGGCGGGAATACAGGTCCGCTTTGAGGCTCACAACCCCGGGGGCCGCCCTGCCGTTCGCCCCGATCGTCCCTGTCCACTCGAGGGCCTTTTCTTTTCGGCCCGCCTCGGCGTACATCTTCGCCACCCGGAGGCGCACGTAGTCGGGCTCCAACTGCTGCGGGTCGCTCGCCGTCTCGATGAGCTTTCGGTACACGGCGGCGGAACGGTCGAGCTCGCCCATCTTGTGATAAAGCCGCGCGAGGCGGAAAAAGAGGCTGGCATCCTCGGGTCTGAGCCTGCAAAGCGTCTCGTAGACCTCCGCCGCTTTGCGGTTCGCCCCGGGCATTTGATCGTAGGCGAGAGCCAGCCGGGAGAGCAAAGCCAGGTCTTCAGGGTGCTCCTTGAGCTTCTGTTCCAGTTGGCCCGTCAGGTCGGCGAGATTGCCCTGAGCTTCGTAGGTCTGGATCAGGTAGTGGTCCGCCCTGCCTTTCTCGGCTTCGCTGCCCGCCTCGTCGGCGTATTGCTGAGCGAGCACACGGGCCTTTTCCCACTCGCCCGCCCGTATCAGAAGCCCGATGAATTCCGGGTAGATTCGCGAGCGCGGCCCCTCGTCCGGCGCCAGTTCCAGCGCCTGCTCCATGTGCCGCAGGGCTGTCTCCTGCTTGCCGTGCCTGCGCTCGATCCGCGCCATGGCCAGGTGAATGCGGCTCTTCTCGTAATCGCGGGCAGATTTCTCCAGCGCCTGCCCGTAGAGTTCGAGGGCCTTCTCAAAGCGTTTGTGACGCTGATACACCTCCGCCAGGTCCATCAGCAAGAAGGGTTCATCCTGCTTCTCCCCCGGCTCCGCTGCGCGTTCGGAGGAGGATTTCTGAGGAACCTGGCCGAACGACATGCCCCCGGCCGCGAGCGTGCAAACAAGCATGAGAATCAACGGACGGAAGCGAGAGCTGCTCCCTGGCCGGCCACTGTCCGGTCTGTTTCTCGGACGACGAGTGCAACACGTGAAGGAAAACCGCACCATGGGACCCGCTACCTCTCTTTAGAGTGCTGAAACCAGCGCCGTTCTGCCCTCTGGCATTATGAATTGCCCGCCCCAGAGTGTCAAGAAGAAGATTGCCGGAGGCAGTCGCGATGTTGGAGGTTGCCGACTTGAACGCAGCAGGGGCGGCAGTGGCACGTTGTCCCCGCACCCGGTCTTCGGCAGGGCCACCTCCCAGGCGGAGCGGGGGACCTCACGGGCGAGCCGGCTCGGACGGAAGCCGCACGAAGGGTATCGCCCTCAGAACCAGGTGGAAGAGCGTGTCGAGCAGGATAACGACGTCGAGGACGACGGATCGGTTCTCCAGGTAATACAGGTCGTAGTCCAGGTTCTCGTGTATCGGCAAGTTCCTCTCGGGGCTGACCTGCCACAATCCCGTCATGCCCGGCTTCATGGAGAGGCGCAGTTTTTGAAGTTCGTTGTATCCCTCCACGATCTGCGGCATCTCGGGGCGGGGGCCGACCATGGACATCTTGCCGAGCAGGACGTTGAACAACTGGGGCAGTTCGTCCAGGTCGAACCGCCTCAACAAGCGGCCCAGAGGGGTTATGCGGGGATCGTTGGCGCGCCGTGGGGTCTCCGCATAAGCGGGGCTGCCGGCATACATCGTGCGGAATTTCAGGATCGTGAAGCTCCGCCCCCCCTTCCCGACGCGCTCCTGACGGAATATCATGGGCCCTTTCGAGCTCAGCTTCACCAGGGCGCCTATCAGGACCATCAGGGGCAAGCTCAGCACTATGAGGAAGGCGGACAGCAATATGTCCATCACCCTCTTGGTCGCCAGGAGGAGGATGGAACCGTAGCTGGCGCTGAGCCGGATGAGCGGAAGCCCGTCGAGGTTCTCCATCGCTGAGAACTCCAGGGCCAGCACCGACAGAGGCGGAACGAAGTGAATGCCGACCTTGAACTCGTTCTGCCAGCGCAGGAATTCCACGAACACTTCGTTCGACAGTTCCAGTTTGGCGACGATTATCTCCTCTACCTTGTACTCGGCAATGATGCGCTGGATCTGGTCCTTGTGGCCCAGCACCGGCAGTTCAGGCCTGTCGCCAACGACGGGGACCGTTTTGTCCTCTGTCTGCTCGTCATCGTCGGCCACGAAACCCACCGGGACGAAACCGATGCTCGGCTGCTGGAAGAGCTTCCGGGCGACCATCCGGGCAAGGTAGTTCACGCCGAGGATTGCCACGATCTTCACACCCAACCCCCGCATGTGGCACCAGCGGATGATCAGCGCATACAGGTTGGTGCTCATGACCAGCGCCGGGACGGCGAGGATCATGCCTGTGGCATAGATAATCCTCGATATGTCGAGTCGGGCAAACAGGTCCACGACGAACATCCCCACGGC
>JAUWZH010000088.1 GCA_030615435.1 Candidatus Brocadiaceae bacterium
GCCGCGGCGAGAGCTCCGAACCCAACAATAGACTCTGTTGGAGACACTGACAATATGGGCCCGCAACTGAGCGAACTGGTAGTGCGTTTGCAAGAGCTGCGGGACTCTCTTTGACATCGCCGGCAAGCAGGCCGAACTGGAAAAGATCGAGTCCCGCATGAAGTCGCCGGATTTCTGGAACAACCAGGATGGCGCCCGCCGTGTCATCCGGCGCATGAAGTACGTCAAGGGCCTGTGCGAACCCGTGCAGGAGCTCGAGCAGGAGCTCGAAGACCTGAGCGTGCTCCGGGAACTCGGCGAGGAGGAGCAGGACCAGGATACGTTGCGCGAGGTCGAGGGGCGCTCGGCCGAGCTTGCCAGGGCCGTGGACAGGCTCGAGCTGCGCAGCATGCTCGGAGAGCCGGAGGATCAGAAGAACGCCTTCCTCGGCATCCACGCCGGAGCCGGGGGAACCGAGAGCTGCGACTGGGCCCAGATGCTGCTGCGCATGTACAGCCGCTGGGCCGAACAGGAAGGCTATCAGAGCAGGCTCATTGACTCCCAGCCGGGGGACGGGGCGGGCATCAAGAGCGCCACCCTCCACGTGATCGGCCCCCTGGCGTTCGGCTACCTCAAGAGCGAGATCGGGGTGCATCGGCTGGTGCGCATCTCGCCGTTTGACGCCGGCAGGCGCCGACACACCTCTTTCGCCGCCGTGGACGTGGTGCCGGAGCTGGAAGAGGACGTCGAGATCGAATTGAAGGAGGGCGAGATCGAGATGGACTTCCTGCGCTCCAGCGGGCCGGGCGGCCAGCACGTCAACAAGGTGGCGACGGCCGTGCGCCTGAAACACATCCCGACCGGCATCACGGTGCTGTGCCAGAGCGAACGCTCCCAGCACAAGAACCGCCGCACCGCCGAGAATCTGCTTAAGGCGAAGCTCTACCAGCTCGAACGCCAGAAGCAGCAGGCGGACCTCGAGAGCGCCTACGACGAGAAGGGCGAGATCGCCTGGGGCAACCAGATCCGCTCGTACGTCCTCCAGCCCTACCGGATGGTGAAGGACCTGCGCACCGACCACGAGACCAGTTCCACCGACGCCGTTCTGGATGGGGAGCTGACGCCCTTCATGGAGTCCTACCTTCGCCACAAGCTCGCGCAGAAGAGCGGTGGGAAAGTGTGACAACTCCATAACCTTTCTGCACAGTTACTGCCAAGCATTCAACGCAACATGCGGAGGGGAAGATGCGGGATGACCCCACGCCTCCACAGAGTCAACACAAAGGCGCGAAGGTATGGACCACAAGGAGGATGGCCTTTCGGTTATTGATTGCTTACCTGCTCTTGACCGCTGTGAACTTCCTATTCTGGTCTGCCTTGCCTTGGTACATCTTTGGTTCGCCATTCAAAGTTAACTGGCCTCTCTTCGGTCTCGTCCAGTGCGGCCCCATTTGGTTTGTGTTTATAGCTCCGCATTACGTATCGAATTACGTATTCCTATCACTATTTATATCAGTTCCGACCGTCATTCTTATTTCGGTTGGCCTGGTATCCAGGCGTTCATTCTTTGGAAGGCTTCCGGCGTATGCCGGTATATGCTGGTGGTTTCTCATCGGCTGGTGTGTGTCTGCAATTACTTTTCTAGTTGTGTGATGGCTGCCAGGTGCTCGAGGAGAGGGAGTGGGACACCAACAGAGAGGGATCAAAGGACAACAAGTAGGGGCCGCGCAGGTAATGTGTCACAGCGGCCCTGTTGGCCGTGAAAGAGTTCGTCAAGAATAGGATGGCCGTCTACGGTTCGGCGGGTAAAGCCAAACAACCTAACAAGGAAAGGGACAATAGCGGACGAGCGGCTATGACGAGGACTGGGCAAAGGTGCATCTAACCAGGGTGCCGAATATCAAGGTAGCGCCGCCTGGCCCCAAATCGCAGCTGACGTGCTGAACGTGCCATTTGTGGCGACGGCCTGCCCCGAGCCCGCCAGCCTCGGCGCGGCGATGCTTGCGGCCAGGAGCCTGGGCTGGGGCGATTTGCCCGATCTCGTGCACAACTGGGTCCGCACCAAGCCGCCTCTTATGCCCAGGCGAGACATCCATCAATTCTATGCCAACTTTTCCTCCCCAACGCCGTCGGCCACTACCAATTGGCAAACGCGTTGAGTATACAGCCGGCAAACTAAGCGAGGAGATAACCTCTTGAATATGAATTGAGGAGGAGCGCCGTGAGACATTACTCAGAGGGCTTCTACAAGACGCGCCACGATGAGACTCTTTACTCTGCGGAAACTATCATTTCTCACCTTCTGGAACTGCTGCCCACAATAAACTCTGCCGTGGACGTTGGCTGCGGCATAGGCACGTGGCTTGCCGTTCTGAAAGGCAAAGGCGTCGGCGAGATTCAAGGGATTGACGGCGATTGGGTAAACACGGATTATCTCGTAATACCTCCTGAGTGCTTCACGCAAGCCGATCTGAGTGAGCCGATTGAATTGGAAAGAAGGTTCGACCTCGCCATCTCGCTGGAGGTGGCTGAGCATTTGCCTTCCGACAGTGCCCCTTGCTTTATTGATTTTCTTACCGGCCTATCGGACAAAGTGCTGTTCTCCGCCGCCATCCCGCACCAGGGAGGAACGAGTCACCTCAATGAGCAATGGCCTGATTATTGGGCGCGGCTCTTCCGGGATCAAGGGTATGATGTGGTGGACGTCATCAGGAAGCGGGTGTGGGCCGACGAGAAGATTCCATTTTGGTACAGACAGAACATCCTGCTCTACGTGAAAAAGGAAAGCATGACTGATTTGCGGATAGAGAGAAAACCAACTGGAACATATTCTGAGGCGCCGCTTTCCGTTGTACATCCGCATTTCTACACGGGTATAGTCGAAGGCCGTACATGCGTCAGGGGGGCGTGGAAGCTATTGTGCAAGGCTCTAAGAAACACGATTAGACGAAGACTGCCTTTTGGCAAAGAACCCAGGGGCTGACAACACGCTGCACCCGACGGCTGTTCTGCGGCCCCTTGCCCCGAGCCTGTCGAGGCGCTCCGTGGCCGACTGGCGCGCGCCCCCGAGCAGCGCAGGAATCCACCCGGGTTCGCAGTGGCAGCGCAATCCGAATGAAAACGAGCGGCGAAGTCCATATAATGGCGGCGGTCATGGCATGGCAGAGCTCCGATTCCTGCGTGTGGGGCGAGCATGGTGAAACGCTCCAGTCCGACCGGTGAGGGATTCCTGCGGCGGTTCCTGCGCACGCCGGCCCGCTGGGCTGTCTTGAGCTTCCTCGCCGCCATCCTGCTCGGCGCGCTCGTGCTCTCCACGCCTCTGGCCAACCCGAGGGACCCGCAGAGCGGCCGGCGTCCCTGGACAGAGCCCGTGGACGCGCTGTTCACCGCCACCAGCGCCGTCTGCGTGACCGGCCTCATCGTCAGGGACACCGGCAGCGAGTGGTCACTGTTCGGCCAGATCGTCATCCTCTGCCTGATCCAGGCCGGCGGGCTCGGCATCATGACCTTCTACGCCTTCCTGGCGAGCATGCTCTACCGGCGGCTCTCGATGGGCTTTGAGAGCATGGTAGGGGACGTGGTCGAGGGCCGCCCGGAGGAGCACATGCGGGCGATGGTGAAGTTCATCTGTCTGTTCACCTTTCTGATGGAGGGGGTCGGGACGCTCTGTCTTTTCCTGGCCTGGCGCGGCCACTTCGAGGGCCTGCTGGAGTGCTTCTACTTCAGCGTCTTCCACGCCGTCAGCGCCTTCTGCAACGCGGGCTTCAGCCTCTACTCGGGGAGCCTTCTGGGCTACCGCGCGAACGTGCCGGTGAACGTGATCTTCTGGGTGCTGATCGTGATCGGAGGGCTCGGATTTCTGGTGGTGCGCGACCTGAAGGACTACCTGCACAGGCGCTTTTTCGTGCGCAAGGGAAGGCGCCCGAGGCTCAGCACGCACTCCAAGCTCGTGCTCACCGTCACTGCAGTGCTTCTGCTGATCGGGTTTGTGGGGGTGTTCGTGATGGAGTCGGCGACCTCGCTCCGGAGCGCCCCCGTGGGGGAGCGTCTGCTGGCAGCGGCCTTCCAGTCGGTCACCCCGCGCACCGCCGGCTTCAACACCATGAAGCTCGATCCCGCCGGCATTGCCCCCTCCACGGCCCTTCTGCTGATGGCCCTGATGTTCATCGGGGGCAGTCCGGGCAGCACCGCCGGGGGGATCAAGACCACGACGCTCGGGGTGATGATCGCGAGCATCGTTGCCACGCTGCGGGGCAGCCACCGGGCCGAGATGTTCGGTCACTCCCTGCGGCAGGAGACAGTTCACCGGGTCGCCAGCATCATCCTGCTCGCCATCACGGCTCTGTTGGGCGGCATGTTCTTCCTGCTCATCACCGAGACGGGCGCCACTTTCCAGGAGGTCGCCTTCGAGTGCACGAGCGCCTTCGGGACGGTGGGGCTGAGCCTGGGACTGACTCCGCACCTGACCATATGGGGGCGGCTGGTGCTGCCGGTGCTGATGTTCGTCGGGCGGCTCGGGCCGATCACGATCGTGATGAGCGCCGCCGCAGTGGAGGGGCGAATCCCATACCGCTACCCCATGGGGCACGTGCTGGTCGGGTAGTCCGGGGCGGGCGGCGCTTTTCGTTTTGAAAAGGGGGCCTCCGGCATGTAGAATAAAAGACGGCCCGCAGGGGCCTTAGGAACTTCCTTAGCGCTTCGGCCCGCAAGTTCGGCAACATATTTGGCACCCGGAGTCTGGCTCGTTGCTCGCTCAGCACTTAGTCCTGAGGGAGTAGATTCGTGGTCAAATTTACGAATCGAAGGACTTAGCGCAGGCTCGGACGAAGTCGCAGTCCGGTGCTCCCATGGCAGACAAGGACTACTACAAGATACTCGGCGTCTCCCCCGAGGCCTCGCAGGAAGAGATCCGCAAGGCGTATCGCCGCCTCGCCAAGAGGTACCATCCGGATCGCAACAGGGGCAGCAAGGCGGCCGAGGAGAAGTTCAAGAGGATCGGCGAGGCCTACGGCGTTCTGGGGGACGAGGAGAAGCGCAAGCACTACGACCGGCTCAAAGACGCCCAGATGCACGGGGGCGGGGCGTGGAACTTCGAGGACCTGTTCGGCGGGGCCGGTCGCGCGCGGCGCGGAGGCGTCGGGCCCGAGGGCCCGGGCGGATTCGGCGACCTGTTCAGCCGCATCTTCGGCGGTGCGGGAGGCGTCGGCACCGAATACAGCACTCGCCGCCGAGGGCGCGACGTCCACAGCCGGGTCAGGATATCCTTCGAGAAAGCCGCGCGGGGCGGCAAGGTGACCGTGCGGATGCCCCGACAGCGAGCCTGCGAGCGCTGCGGCGGAACCGGCGCCGCCCCCGGCACCGGCAGCGAGGTCTGCCCCAGGTGCGGGGGGAAAGGCACTGTTTCCAGCGGGCTCGGCGGGTTCAGCCTCTCGCGGCCATGCCCGCAGTGTTTCGGGCGCGGGCGCATCATCGAAAGGCCGTGTGCGGCCTGCCGCGGCACGGGCACCACCGAACAGGTCAGCTCGGTGCGGGTCAACATCCCCCCGGGCATAGAGAGCGGACAGAAGCTGCGCCTCAGCGGCATGGGCGAGCCGGGAGTGGGCGGAGCAGAGGCCGGGGACCTGTTCCTGGAAGTGCAGGTCAAGGGCCATCCCACCTTCCGGCGGGACGGCCTCAACGTCTACAGCGCGCTCGAGGTGGACATGGCTGATGCGGCCCTCGGCACCAGGATGGAAGTGGAGACGATGGACGGGCGGGTCAGCGTGAAAGTGCCGCCCGGCACGCAGCCCGGCCAGAAGCTGCGCCTCAAGGGGCGCGGGCTGCGCGGCTCAGACGGACGGCAGGGCGATCACTTCGTGGAGGTGCGGGTGCGCATCCCGAGAAACATCACCCAAAGACAGAAAGACCTGCTGGAGGAGTTCAGCCGCAAGGCGGCTTCCTCCACGCAGTAGCGCTGCGAGGCGGCGGCCGCAGCAGTGCAAGACCCTCAGGAGTCAGAAAGAATGCCCCAATCCAACGACCCCGTGCGTGTGAGGCCCGCCGACGAATCCGAAGTGTTCCGGCGCTGGATGGACGAATTCTTCGGGTTCTCCAGACCGGTGGCCAGGCAGGGGGGCGAGGCCTGGGTGCCCCCAACTGACATCTACGAGACCGAGCAGGACGTGGTAATCAAGATGTCCGTGCCCGGGATCAAGACGCAGAACGTGCGGGTCCTGTTCGACGGAGACGTCGTCACTATCAGCGGATACCGCGAGAGCCCTCCCGAGGCGGGACTGGTCGCCTATCACCGCATGGAGATTCGCAACGGCTATTTCGAGCGCAGGGTGGTCATCCACAGGCCAATCAACCCCGAGGCAGCCACTGCGCAGTACCGGGACGGGTTCCTCTGGATTCAGATACCGAAGGTCGGCGTCCGCGTGCACAGGGTCTACGCGCTGCGGCTCAGGCTGTAGGGGTGCTGTGGAAAAGCCTCCGGCGCGGCGTCAAGGTTGCCCGAAGGCATATCGAAGCGGACGACAGGCATCCCCGGTGCCGAGCGGATGGGTACCGGGGCGGTGATTGCTGACGTATAGGGCCTGGTTCGATGCCGAATGACGAAAAACAGAGCGGTGAGCAGCACCCCGCGAAGCAGGATCGGGAAGAGGCCGAGCAGAAGGAACCGTCGGTTCCCGATGCCTCGGCGGACGGGGTGACTTCGCAGGTGGAGGCGGAGGCGGAAGCGAAGGAGGAACCTGCCCGCAAGAAGCTTCCGGCCGAACTGCTCGTGCTCCCGCAGGTGGGCAACGTGGTTTTCCCGGGGATGGTGTTGCCGGCGCACGTCAGGCAGGAAGAGCACCTGAAGGCGGTCGAGAAGATCGTGACGGGCGACAAGCTCTTCCTCGCCCTCACCGTCAAGGGCGAGCGCACCGGCGGCGCCGACCCCGAGGATTTCTACCGGGTCGGCACTGCGTGCATGGTGCTTCAGATGCTGAAGCTGCCGGACGGCTCGGTGCGGTTCATCGCCCAGGGCCTGCAGCGCAGCCGCGTGGAGGATTTCCTCGTGTCGGACTCGCAACTTCAGGCCCGAGTGACACACCTCTCGGACGTGGAGAGCAAGGACCTTGAGACCACCGCACTGGCCAAGAACCTGCGCGCGCAGTTCCTGCACCTTCTGGATGGGCTGCCGGGGGCGACGGAGGAGATCAAGGTCCTCGCCGCCAACGTTGAAGGGGCCGGGCACCTCGCCGACTTCATCTGCTCCAACCTCGACATCTCCGTCGAGGAAGAGCAGAAGGTTCTGGAGACCCTCGAGGTCAAGGAACGCCTGAAGCTCATCACCAAAGTGCTCGCCCGCGAGATGGAGTACCAGCGGGTCGCGCAGCGGATCCAGTCAGAGGCTCGCAGCGAGATTGACAAGGGCCAGCGCGAATACTACCTGCGCCAGCAGCTCAAGGCGATCCAGGAAGAACTGGGCGAGAGCGACGCCCAGACGGTCGAGATCAACGAGCTGAGCGAGAAGCTGCGGGCCAAGAACCTCCCCGACGAGGCCCACGAGGCGGCGGAGCACGAGCTGAGCCGCCTGAAGGCAATAAACCCGGCCAGCCCCGAATACGCCGTCGTGCGCACCTATCTGGACTGGATCTTTGAGCTGCCCTGGCGCGAAAGCACCCCCGATAACCTCGACCTGGAAATGGCGCGCAGGGTGCTGGAAGAGGACCACTACGGGCTGGAGAAGGTCAAGGAGCGGGTGCTGGAGTTCCTCGCCGTGCGGAAGCTGCGCGAGGACATGCGCGGCTCCATACTGTGTTTCGTCGGGCCGCCGGGCACCGGCAAGACCTCCATCGGCAAGTCCATCGCCCGCGCGATGGGGCGCAACTACCTGCGCATCTCGCTCGGCGGGGTGCGCGACGAGGCGGAAGTCCGCGGCCACCGCCGCACCTACGTCGGCGCGCTGCCCGGACAGATCATCCTGAGCCTGAAGAAGGCCGGCTCCAACAACCCCGTCTTCATGCTCGACGAGGTGGACAAGCTCGGCACCGATTTCCGCGGCGACCCCGCAAGCGCCCTGCTCGAAGTGCTCGACCCGGAACAGAACTCCACCTACACCGACCACTACCTCGACCTCCCCTTCGATTTGTCCCGGGTGATGTTCATCTGCACGGCGAATATCCTCGACACCGTTCCGCCGGCACTGCGTGACCGCATGGAGGTGCTGGAGTTCCCGGGCTACACCGAGGAGGAGAAGCTCCAGATCGCCCGGCGCTACCTCGTGCCCCACCAGATCGAAGGGCACGGCCTGAAGCCCGAGCACCTGAGTTTCTCCGATGGGGCCCTGAGCAGGATCGTCGGCGAATACACCCGAGAGGCCGGCGTGCGGAACCTGGAGCGGCAAATCGCCGCGGTCTGCCGCAAGGTGGCAAAGGCCGTCGCCTCGGGACAAAAGCAGTCCGAGGGGGTGGACGAGCAGAAGCTGGAACAGATGCTCGGCCCGCCGCAGTTCTTCAGGGAGGTCGTCGAGCGCGTCACCGAGCCGGGAGTCGCCATCGGACTCGCCTGGACCCCCATGGGGGGGACGGTGATCTTCGTGGAGGCCAACAGTGTCCCCGGGGATGGCAAGCTCATCCTTACCGGCCAGCTCGGGCCGGTGATGAAGGAAAGCGCACAGGCGGCCCTCACTTACGTCCGGGCGCACGCCGGGCGGCTCGGTGTGGAGCCGCGGGTGTTTTCCGAGCACGACTTCCACATCCACGTGCCCGCCGGCGCCATCCCTAAAGACGGCCCGTCGGCGGGAGTTACCATGGGCATGGCGCTGATCTCGCTGTGCACGAGGCGCATCCTCAGGCATAACGTCGCCATGACGGGCGAGATCACCCTGCGGGGAAAGGTCCTGCCCGTGGGCGGCATCAAGGAGAAGGTCCTCGCTGCCCTCCAGGCCGGCATTGACACCGTGGTTCTGCCGAAGCAGAACCAGAAGGACCTCAGCGACATCCCGCCTTACGCCAAAGACAAACTTGAGTTCGTCCTGGTGGACAAGATGGAGGACATCCTGCCGGTGGCACTGCGCGACGGCGAAGAAAACGGCGCAAACGCCGGCCAGTAGGGAGAAACCGTGAACGGAGACGCCCTTACCCTCGCCGGCTGAGGTGGAGAAGCTGGACCCGCTGGTGGCCAGGATCCAGGAGCAGACCGCCGGATGAGGCCCGTGGGAGCATGTGGCAGGGGCGCCCTCGCCTTTGCGGGGCGTGGCCGCCTCCAATCCCTTTCAGAGGCCCTCGACCCATGGAACGGAGAAAGACGCGCCCGGTCAGCGTCGGAGCCGTAACGATCGGCGGGGATGCGCCGATCAGCGTCCAGTCCATGACCAAGACCCATACCGAGGAGGTGGACGCGACCGTCCGGCAGATCGAGGAGCTGGCGGAGATGGGCTGCGAGATAATCCGCTGCGCGGTCCCCCATCGGCGGGCCGCGCGCGCGCTGCGCCGGATCGCAAAGGACTCGCCACTGCCGCTGATCGCAGACATCCACTTCGACCCCCGGCTCGCCCTCCAGGCCATTGAGGCGGGAGTGGACGGGGTGAGGGTCAATCCAGGCACGATATCGGACATGGACGGGCTGAAGGAGGTGTTCCGCGCCGCCGCCTCAGCAGGCACGAAGGTGAGGGTCGGCGTGAACTCCGGGTCCGTGCGCCCCCGCAAGGGGTGGGAAGTGACAGAGCGCGGTGCCGGCGGGGACGATCTCGCCTCCCTCATGGTGCAGGAGGCGCTCAAGTGCTGCGAAATCGCCGAGGCCGAGGGCTGCG
>JAUWZH010000081.1 GCA_030615435.1 Candidatus Brocadiaceae bacterium
AGGCTTTCGCAGATCGCCGAAGTGCCTGTCCCGCCAGGAGCTGTTAGCGACACTGAGCTCTCTATCCTGTCTCGGTCCCTTTCCGAAGGCAACACCACTCTCCGTGACGCTGAGACTCGCAACGCGCTAGATGAACGAGTCGTGGAGCTATACGCCTTGCCGCTTGAAATGTTAAAGAAGGCCCGGGAGGCGCTGCACTGTGTGTGAGGCGGCTGATTCAGTCCACGTGATCAAGACCTTGTGGTTCTGGCTCCAGCCATACAGCACCCAAGTCGTCCACGGCCGCCAGGAAGGTGGCCAGGTTCATATTGCGTTCGGCAAACGGGGTTCCATTGTGAACCGCTTCTTCGAAGATAGTAGCGTTCGCCAGCTGGACAGCGAGTGGCGCTTTACGGTCGATCCTTGGCATGGGTTCGCGGCTCACGAACTCACGATCTACGAGAATCCTTCGTACACGGAGAGGGCCGGAGAGTGCCGGCTCCCTGGCCAGTCGCCTGGCTCCGAAAATGCTCATCCCTGTTGGCAACAGAAGGTGGAGATGGTAGAGTCGGGCGGGGCGCCTGTCCAGGTAGTTCTGCTACTGCATGATGCGCAGCATCGCTTTCATCTGCGAATCGTGAGCCAATCAGACGTCGATGATTGTCTTCCCAGCAGCCTCGCCGCGGACGTCTGGCGGAACCGCGTTCAGCCTGGCGCGTTTCTGTCTGAGGACGAGTTCCTTCTCTCGCCCGACCGCGCCGATGTCCTCGGAATAGCCCAGGCCGAAGAGCCAGCCCAGAGCGAGCCGCCTACCGAGACGGCATCGGACCTCTTCCTCGAAGGTTTCCGGCGAGAGATAGTCACAGAAGCCACATATAGGAACCGGACACTGGCCCGCAGGGCCAAGGAGCGCGATGGTTACATCTGCCAGGTCTGCGGGTTCGACTTTGAAGCAACATACGGCGACCTGGGGCATCAATTCGCGGAGGCGCACCACTTGTTCCCGGTTGCCGAGCTGCGGCGCCGTAAGGCCGTCAGCCTGGATGAAGTAACAACAGTTTGTGCGAACTGCCATAGGATGCTCCACAGGGGACGGGAGATGCTAACCGTGGATGAGTTGAGGCGATTACTGGAAGGAAGCGACTGACGCTGGTGCGAATTCCTTACGTCATAGACAACCGTGAGCACAGGCTGGCCGACATCCTGAATGAGCTGCTCCGGCGGTTCGAGAGCCGCTCGATGGATATCGCGTCGGCTTACTTCAGCATTCGGGGCTTCCAGTTGGTCCAGGATGGGCTGGAGAACATCGGCAGCCTCCGGTTGCTGCTGGGGGCAAGGGTCCGCTCGGGCGAGGACGTGGGGCTGCGGCCCGGGGTGTACGAGTTGCCCCACCTCATCGGCGAGGAACTGGCCCGCGAGCCCTTCGACGAGAAGACACTGCGCCTGGTGGAGGACCTGATTGCCTTCCTGCGGCAGGACAACGTGCAGGTGCGGGCGTACGACAAGGGCTTCCTGCACGCCAAGTGCTACATCCTTTACGGCGACAAGCCCGGGGAGCGTTTCCTGTGGGACCGCTTCCAGCCCCTGGTCGGGATCGTGGGTTCGAGCAACTTCACGGGCCCCGGCCTGACGTCCAACCGCGAGATGAACCTGACCCATCGCGTGCTGCTGGATGAGGAAGAAGGCAGCGATCCGGATGCGGGGGATATGGTTTCGTTCCTGGCAGAAGACAAATCCAGCCCGCGCATCACCGAGAAGAACCGGCAGCTCCTCAAGAGCGAGGTGGGCGCCCGCGCCATCCTGGACCTCGTGCAGTGGTTCGATCGGCAGTGGGAAGAGGCCGTTGACTTCAAGGATCAGCTCGTCGAGATCCTGAACGCATCGAAGTTCGGCCAGAAGGAGTACACGCCCTATCAAGTCTACATGAAGGCCCTGTACGAGTACATGGGCGAGGACCTGGCCGAGGGCGAGGCCGAAGCAGCGAAACGCTCCGCGGTGGAGCTTACCGAGTTCCAAGAAGACGCCGTAAAGAAGGCGCGGAAGATCCTGGCCCGCTACGACGGGGTGATGATCGCCGACTCGGTGGGCCTGGGCAAGACCTGGATCGGCAAGAAGCTGCTGGAAGACTACGCCTATCACATGCGGATGAAGGCCCTGGTGGTCAGCCCGGCCTCGCTGCGGTCTATGTGGGAGCGGGAGCTGAACGATGCCACTATTCCGTTTCAGATCGTCAGCCAGGAGCTGCTGGGCCAGAAGGACTTCCCCGTCGAGGACTACGCCGATGTGGACGTTATTCTGGTGGAAGAGTCGCACAATTTCCGGAACCGCATCTCGCAACGGTATCAGAACCTGGAACGGATCGTGGCGCTGAACGGTGGCCGGGGCCGGGCTGGAGACCGGAAGAAGGTTATTCTGGTTACCGCCACGCCCATCAACAACGACCTGATGGACCTGTATAGCCAGCTCGCCCTGATAACCCAGGGGGATCAGGGCTACTTCGCCGGGGCCGGCATCGGTGACCTGCGGCGGTATTTCCTGCGGGCGCGCCACGGCTCGCGCGACGGCAGAGGCGGCGTGGCGCTGTTCAATCTGCTCGACGAGGCCGTCGTGCGGAGAACCCGGCGGTTCATCCGCCAGGCATACCCGGAAGCGACAATTCATGGAGAGAAGGTTCGCTTTCCTGAGCGCCGGCTCGCGACGGTCGAGTATGACCTCGAAGGCACTTACGAGGGCATCTACGACCAGATCGTTTCTGGCATCGGGAGCCTGCACCTAGCGCCCTACAACCTGGAGTCCTACAAGAAGCGCGAAGAGGAAGTCGATGAGTTTGAACGCGGCAGAGAGCAGGCCCTGGTGGGCATCTTCAAGAGCCGGTATCTGAAGCGCTTTGAATCCAGCGTGACCGCGTTCCGCATCAGCGTGCGCCGGGCGCTGCAGTTCATCAAGACCTTCGACGAGTACCTGGCCGATGGTAAGATGCTGAACAGCGCAGACTTCCGGACGGCGTTGCGGTACGTGGAGACCGAAGACGAAGAGGACGATGCCGTCCCGGCGTCACGCGCTGAAGAGATCGACGAGGCAGAGGAACTGCAGGAGTTTCTCGCGGAGCTGCCCTCGGTTGATCTGGACCTTTACGATCTGAGGAAGCTCCGACGGCACCTTCAGGAAGATATCGACACGCTGACAGAAGTCTGGCACCTGGTCAGGCCGATAACGCCGGACAAGGACGCCAAGCTTCAGCGTCTCAAGGGACTTTTCGCGAATGGACTGCGTGGCAAGAAGGTGTTGCTGTTTTCCTACTTCAAGGACACTGCGCGGTACCTCTACAGGCAGCTTGCGGAAGACATGGACTGGTTAGAAGCGGCGGGCAACCCGACTCTTCACCGAATGGACAGCGGCACGGACACGCGCGACCGCGACCGGGTGATACAGCGTTTTGCCCCAGTTGCGAACAAGAAACCGCAGATCGCCGGCACGGAAGACGAGATAGACGTTCTGATTTCCACAGACGTGCTGAGTGAAGGCCAGAACCTGCAGGATTGCGGCTGCGTCGTGAATTACGATTTGCATTGGAACCCGACACGGATGGTGCAGAGAGCCGGTCGCTGCGACCGCATTGGGTCCAAGCACAAACTCCTTCACATATACAACATGTTCCCGGACGAGGGTCTTGAACGCCTTCTTGGCCTTGTGGAGAGCCTCAACCGGAAGGTGACCGATATCGACAGGCAAGGATTGCTGGATGAGCCTGTGTTGGCCGGCCAAGTCGTGCACCCTCGCAGTTTCAACACGCTGAGGAGAATACGAGAAGAGGATAACGCGGTTATCGAAGAAGAGGAGGAGTTCTCGGAGCTTGCCAGCAACGAATCGCTGCTGAGAACGCTCAAGAACTTCCTGGATTCACAGGGACGGCAGGTTGTGGAGGACCTGCCGGACGGCATCCATTCCGGGCTGCATCGGCCGGGCAAGAAGGGCATGTTTTTCTACTTCAAGGCCGAGCGCGAAGAGGGCCAGACGCAACACTTCTGGCGCTACTACGACGTTGAGACGGGGGACATCATCGACAACCGCTGGGTGATCGCGAACTTGATCGCGTGCGAGCCGGATACTCCTCGCGTTGTGGCGGAGTACGATGCGTTTGAGATTCAGGAGAAGTTGATCGAGCACATCCTGGAGTCCCAACGCGCACAGGCAGCTCTGGAGAAGGCGCCGACGAAGCCGGACCCGCTTCAGACCACGGTTGCCACGGTGCTGCGAGACCAGATGAACCGGCCCGACCTCGCCCGCGAGGACGTTATCACAGCCTTGAAGTTCCTCGCGGTTCCCATGACCGGAGTTCAAGTGAGGGAACTGCGCGAAGCCCACCGGCAGTATCAGGAGACCGGCGACGTCAAGGACCTACTCGCCGCCGTGCTGAGCCTTCGGGAAACTTACGGCGAGAACGGCAAGCAGCGTCCAGCCAGCGGTACAGAACCCATAAGCCGGGGTGACTTGCAACTCGTTTGCTTTGACTACCTCTGCAGCTGATGCTTGGCCACCCCAGGTTCACGCTGAGACGGGAGGACTGGCGGGCGATGTTGGACTGCGTGATGATCGATCCGGCCACAAACCCAAGAGGATGGCCGACCGTCCTCATCCGCGAACTTGTAGATCCGATAGAAAGGCGCGATCCAGCCGTCGACCCTGATGGCTCCTTTGTGTACATAGATATATCTGGCGTCGATGGGCAGTTTGGAGCCATTGTGGAAACGAGGACGCTGCTCGGTGCAGAAGCACCCCGCCGGGCGAGGCAAATCGTCCACGAGAACGATGTCATCATCTCAACAGTTCGTCCGTATCTCACAGCAACGGCCCTTGTCCCGCAACATCTTGATAGTCAGATCTGCAGCACAGGTTTCTGTGTTCTGCGTGCGAAAGACAGTCGTGGCTTCGGTTTCTTGTATGCTCTCTCGCGGTTGCAGTGGTTCACTGACCAGCTCAGTGCTCGCGCCCGCGGGGCATCCTATCCGGCGGTGACCGACAGAGATATTCTCGACTTGCGTATACCGCGTCGTGAGGTTTCAAGGATAACCGAGGTTTTCGACGCTCAAATACTCGATGTCCTTGCTTTGCAGCAGAAGCGGAGAACGAGCTTTGGAATCCTCGAAAGCATTTCTGCATCGCTCCTACATCGTGCCTTCACCGGTGACCTCACAGCCAACTGGCGCGAGGCGCACATGACGGAAGTCCTGGCCGAGATGGAACAGCAGACAAAGCAACTGGAGCGCATTCGATGAGAGACAAACCGGACATCAACGAGGTCGGCAAGGTTGTACCGGAAGCCAGCGGCTTGCGCGAGATCGGCTCAGGCGGCTACAAGGTTGTCTATCAAGCCCAGGTCGCGAACAGGACGGAAGCCGTGAAGCTTGTCCGTATTCCAAGCGACGAGAACGATGGAACCGTCCGAGACGAGAACCTGCGCCGTATACAACGGGAGATCGCTATTCTTCGGAACTGCGATACCCCCTTCCTTGTGAAGCTCGGTGCCATTTCACCAAGGGAATGCATGATTGGCAAAGAGACCTATGTGGTGTACTCCGAAGAGCACGTCTCGGGAAGGTCGCTGCGCTGCCTCATCCAGGAGGTCCATCGCCCGACCACCAAAGAACTGGCCATGGTCGGGCAGTGCCTTCTCCATGCGGTCCAAGAACTCGCTGACAAGAATATCATTCACCGAGATATCAAACCCGATAATATCATAAAAACGGATGATGCCGATCGGCCTTATGTGCTGCTGGATCTCGGCATCGCCTTCCGGGTCGGCCGAACACCAATCACACGGGACTCACGACACATTCCGGGAACGCTCTATTACCTCGCCCCGGAAATGCTCGATCCAGGATTTCGCCAGAATCTCGACTACCGGGCAGACCTCTACACAATCGGGCTTACCCTCTATGAGTTCGCGTCTGGCGACAACCCCTTCGCGCATCAGACCGATCCACAGTTCACCACGCTCTACCGGATCAAGACCCATACGCCCAGGCCGCTTCGCAAACATCGGAGCGACCTGTCGACTGAGTTCTGCGCTTTGGTCGATCAGTTGATGAAGAAGCTGCCAGCGCTGCGACCGTCGGGCATTCCCGCCCTGCTCAAACGTATGGAGGCATTCCAATGAAGCTCTACGCACAGATTGGCCACGGCCCTGGCGACAAGGTTAACCAAGGGCTCTCCGGAAGCCTGCTCGACGGGGCAATCTTCAGCCCCAAGGACATGCAGCGGACGACTATGCAAGGCCACATCGCTAAGCTTCGCGAGGAACATCCGAGTGCCGACATCCTGATCGATCCGCAATTCTATGTCAGCCTGTTCGCGGATGCCCCGACCAGCAACGTTGGGCATATCTCGGAGTGGGATTACTTCCGTGCCTATCGCAAGAGCGAGTTGGAACTCACACGAACGGTGGACAGAGTCTTGCGGCAGTTCTTCGAGGAAGTCGCCAAGATGGAAGTTACCAGCATCATTGCTCCGAACATCCATATTTCCCAGTCCTTCGACTCTCGCGAAGCCGTGATTGCCAAGAGTTTCATCCGTCAAACCAAGGGGGTATTCGAGAGGACGCGCGATTCACGTCCGCTGTATGCAAGCCTCGTGGTTTGTCGGGAAGCACTGCAGGATCGCAAGGAATTCGAGGAGTTCATCAACGACATCACAATGCTCGATAACCCGCCTGACGGGATCTATCTTACTATCGCAGGGCGCTCTTCTGAGGCGCGATCAGAATTCTTCCACACAGATGTGTTGGCCAACTGGATGCTCCTGAACCTGTCTCTGTCCATCAACGGCATGCAGGTCGTCAACGGGTACTCCGACATTCTGACCCCCTTCCTGGGGGTGGCTGGCGCAAATGCAGGAGCCACGGGCTGGTGGTCCAATCTTCGCATGTTCTCCATGAACCGGTTCTTCCCCGTGGGGGGAGGGCGACTGCCGATCATTCGCTACCTAAGCAAGCTCTTGCTCAACCGCATCACGTTCTCCGAGAAGGACGCCGTTGCACCGTTTGTACCGGGAGTCATCAATGGGTTACCCCATGATGCAGACTATGCGCCCGAACCGGATCGCGCCGTGGAGGTTCTTCAGTCGTGGGAGGCATTGCGGTCGTTGAATGAGAACATCGTCACGGGCGACATAGGAACGGGATTGGACAACTGCCGGCAGGCAATCGAACGCGCCAAGCAAGCATACGCTGCTATCGGAGCACAAGGGATTAGTCTTGACGTGAAGTCAAGGGACGACCACCTTGCGCCACTGGAAGAGGCGCTGGATCAGTTCAAGGAGAGGGCAGAGCTAGAGTGAGGCGGCCCGAACAGATGCTGCAAGCACCCGGTCGCCGTACTTCGCGAGCTGTTGGTGCTTAGGACGAGGAGTGTAGACTCGCGTAATCGCCTTGGAGTCACCGTCGAACCCCCAGAGGCCGACGCGCAGAGTCCGGAAAAGGTCGAGGTTAGCTCCGACCGTTTTCAGTTTTGTCCTAGGGACGACGAGGATGGCCACATGGGAGAAATACCTGTAGCGGTGCGCCTGCATCAACCCGCCGCGCCAGTCCGACAGCTTAATCTCGAAGGCGCGAATAGTCGGGTTCGCCTCAGTGAGATCGAAACTGATCTTGTTTTGCGACGCCAAGCCATGGTCCCAGCTCAGGACCACCAGATCGGCAATACCATTGCCGTGGACAGGAACTTCGCGGATGAACAGCGTCTCCGGCTTCGTGGTGCCAGAATGGATGCGGCAGAATCTACGTTGATAAGAGCATGCAAACAGCTTGGTGAATTCGGCCTCAGGACTGCGGCGCTCTTTTCCTCCAGCGCAGAAGTTCTGCTGCGGATGGTGAAAGTCGCACGTGTGGATTCTTGTCGTATCAGGCATGTCTTGCGCCAGCCTCCGCTATATGTATCGATTCATCATATAGGCCGGCTCCAAGAAATGCAAGGCTCTAGTTGCCCTGCTAGCCCCAGGCGGTACAACATAGCGTATTCCCTTTTGGCAGGATAGGACTCCTCATGCTTGCCGCCCTCCACCGCGGCGTTGTTCACAGGTCCCAAGTAGAAACGACCTGCACATGAGCATCCTCTCGTACCCAGAAGACCGCGATCCCCAATTCGCTTACGACCTGCTCTATTCTTCCCAAAGCGGTACGATGTCCGGTGTTATCCGGCAATGCGATCCCCGCTCGAACTTCGCCCTCTGCCTCACCTGCGGCTCAGCGCCAGGTACACCTCATTGTAATACAGAGCCGCCTCGACCGGGGTGTTCGAGGGTATCATGTTGGTGACCCCGATGAAGTAGCCTGGGCACTGCTTGCCCACGGCCATGCAGCGCTCCACCTCGGCGCGGATGTCCTCCCGCCTGCCGGAGAGGAGCGCCCGCGTGTCCACGTTTCCCACGATGACGTGCGTCCTGCCGTAGCGCTCCGCCACGTAGGCCAGGTCGGTCAGCGGCTCAATGAAGAATCCGTGCACGCCACACGCCGCTATGTCGTCCACGAACTCCGTGTAGTTCCCATCCGAGACGAATATGACCTTCTTGCCGCTCGCCACCAGCGGCTCGTAGAGCATCTTGTAGTTGGGGAACACGTAGCGGCGGTACCAGTCGGGACGAAACACTGCGCCGGCCGTCCAGACGATGTCGTCGTGGCTGTAGACGACCGGTACGTCGGTCTCGGCCAGGGCATGGTAGTACTGAGCTATCCATCGGGCGTAACGGTTGGCCACCTCGCCGAACCCCTGGGGGTCCGTTCCTGCTGCTGTCAGGAGCATCTCCCAGCCGAAGATGTCAATCAGCCCGCTGACGAGCGTCACGTAGATGCCCGTGGAGTTCACAAGGACGGGGCATTCCCGGCAGCGGCGATGGTAGTCCTCCTCGAACCGGCGGGCCAGCTCCCTCTTGTCTCTCTCACCGTAGACCTCGTAGGGGTCGAAGGCGAGGACCTCGTCCGGTGTCTTGAAGGGGCAGTAGATATTTGGGTCGTAGTCCATGCCGCCGGCGGCGTAGGTTGCATGACCCATGCTGGTGTGGAGGGCGCTCAGCTCGCATCCCCCAATCAGGGGGGAAAGCAAGAGGTCGTAGTTCCATGCCTGCATGAAAGCCTTGGAGGCCTGGCCTTGGAGCTCGGGGCTGCTTTCAGGGCCGACCTCGATGCCGGTCACGGTGCTGACCAGTTCCCAGTGGCATTCCGCATCGAACTCCTCGCGTGGCACTCGCGGCGGCATCTCCAGATTCATCGCCGCCCAGCCATCCTGATACGACATCGCCTGAGTCTCCCTTCGCTGGGGTTGGAGAGGTGGGCAGGTCCACATATCGTGGGTAGTCTATCCATCCAGGTGGGGCTTCGCACGCGGAAAGGACCTTGCCCGCGTTATTCGCTCCCGTTCCCGTCCAGGGCCGCCACCGCCGCCGCGTAGTCAGCGCTTCCCAGGTGCGAGTAGATCGCCGCCGTGGTCACGCTCGAATGCCCCAGGTGCCGCGCCACCAGCAGCAGGTCTCTTGACACCTGGTAAAGGCGCGTCCCGCAGGTATGCCGTAGGGCATGGGGGCCACGTGGGGGCACGCCCGCCCGCCTGCAGAGTGCTTCAAGTATCTGCTGCCACCGCCGCCTTGACGCCCCGAGCACCTCACCGGCCGCGCCGGTTTCCCCCCAAGCCTTCAGTGCCGCCGTCAGCCGCCCCGTCAGCGCCACCGTGCGCAGCTTGCCGCCCTTGCCCGTCACCCGGGCCGCCTGCTCCGGCAAGTCAAGGTCAGACCACCGGAGGGCGCAGGCCTCCGCCAGGCGCAGGCCGCCATCGGCGCACAGCAGCACAAAGACGCGCTCCCGTGGGGTTGCAGCCCCCAGCAGCGCGCGCAGTTCCCCGAGCGTGTAAGGCTGGGCTTTCTCTACCGCCGGTGTCCTGTCGTGAACGCTCACGCCCTTGAACGGGTCCCCCTCGCCCAGGCCAGCCCAGCGCAGGGCCGCCATGAACCGCCGGGCCGCCGTCGTGTAGATGGCCGCGCTCTTATCGCTCAGGTCCTCTTGCAGCCAAGCCACGAACCGCCGGGCCGCGTCAGCGTCCAGGTCCTGCGCCATAATGCCCGCCACGTGGCCGCACCAGGTCAACAGGCGCACCATGCCGCGACCGTAGGTGCTCAGGGTCCGGGGGCTTGTGTGCAGGCCGCCACGAGCGTGCAGGCGCAGGTATGCCTCAAAGAGTCCGCCCAGGGCCGCCTGGTCGCCGTCTCGGATC
>JAUWZH010000049.1 GCA_030615435.1 Candidatus Brocadiaceae bacterium
AGCTTGTACATGTCGCTGTAGAAGCCGATCAGCTTCGTCTTCGGCACGCTCTGGAGGCGTGCGGCGAGGTCCCTCTCCATGTAAGCGGGAAGCGAATCGTACCACCAGTGCCCGCACACCACCACGTTGCTCACCAGCCAACCGTAGCTGGCAAGCTCCTGCGCCTGGCTGTCGGACAGAACCGACAGGCAGAAGGTGACCTGCGGGAAGGCGTTCAGAAGGGGCAGCAGGGGCCGGAGGGTATCGCCTGCCTGCAGGAGGTCCTTTCCCTGATGGACGCCGTGGCGGTAGGCGCCCTTCACCGCGCCGTACAGCACCTGCATGGGCAACTCGAACTGCGCGCAGAGCTCTGAGAGGGCAAAAAGCACTCCGCAGC
Source organism: Candidatus Brocadiaceae bacterium (assembly GCA_030615435.1). GTDB lineage: Bacteria > Planctomycetota > Brocadiia > SM23-32 > SM23-32 > JAUWZH01. Next base: position 377 of record JAUWZH010000049.1, read on the forward strand.
GCAGCGTCACCGTCTCGTCAGAGCTGAGGGGTTTGTCCTGCACGGCCTTGCCGACCGCAGTGTCAAGGTCGCCCTCCACCACCGGGAAGAGCTGCAACTGCGGGGGGAGCGAAACGGCAACGCCCGCCGCCCCGCTGCCCTGGAAACGGCGGAAGACCTTCTCCAGCGCCTCGCGCAGGTCCGCGCCCTTGCGGATGGCGACGTCGGTGACCTTCTCGAGCGACCTGCGCACCTCCCGATCCGGGAAGTGAAACACCAGCAGGTCAGCCCGCAGCACGGGGACGAAGACCTCCGGGTCAATCGCCTCCAGGTCATCATCGAACGAGTTGCTCAGGAAGACCTTCTGGATGCCGGAGTCGGCCATGATCTCCCGCTCGCGGCCCGCCCGCCTGGATCTGGCGACGACCGCCTCGGCCAACTCTTCCCAGTTATCAAGAGTCAGGCGTCTGTGTTGGAAGCCGAAGAGCTCCCGCGCCAGTTCGATCAGCCAGCTGTACTGCACGGTATTGTCGAAGGTGGACAGGGCCTCAACAAGCGCCGGCATGACCTCTTCGTCCGGCGTCTCGGCATCGAGCACGCCCCTGTCCATGCCGGCGCTGTGGGCGAGTTCGGTGAAGTAATGATACCCCAGCAGATCCCTCAGCGACCGTGCGAACGGAGCCTCCCAGGGCACGTGCGAATGCACGTCAATGACCTGGATGCCCATGATTTCGTCGAGAAGTCTCTGTTCCAGTTCCTCTGATGGTCTCATGGCACTGCCTCCCCGTTTTCTTCCGTCAGCGCCACATTGTATACTATCCGGGCCGAGCAATAAAGGCTGCGCCGCGGGGCAGCGCAAACGGGGGGCAAGGGGAAAGCAGCTTGACAGTTCGCCGTCAAAGGCGTTTACTTGTTTTCTTCCGGTCTGAGAAAGCTGCAAGCGGGGCGAATTCGGACTCCAGAACCTTGCATCAGGAGGCATCGTGGCAAGAAGAATCATTGACATGCACCAGCACCTGCACCAGACGAACACGGCTGAGGCGATGGCCGAAGAGTACGCCCGTCTCGGCGTGGAAAAGGTCGTTCTCCAGGCCTGGCCGCCGCGCCGAGTGCCGGGCAACAACGACGATGTGCTGGCCGCCCACCGGAAGTATCCCGACTTGTTCGTCCCCTTCGTGGGGTTCGACCTGGACGAGATGAAGCCGGACGATCTGGTGCGATTCCAGGAGGAGGGGTTCGTCGGCATCAAGTTCATTGGCCCCTCCAGGCCTTACAACGACGCTTCTTACTTCGGCGTCTACGAGAAGGCGTGTGAGCTCGGGATGCCGGCTCTATATCACCTGGGGATCGTGGGGAATTACGAGCCCTGGACCGACTGCGACAGCAACCTGATGCGCCCGATTCATCTGGACCACATAGCCAGAGGCTTCCCGGAGTTCAAGATGGTCGGCGCGCACCTGGGCAACCCGTGGCACGAGGAGGCCGCCATGGCCTGCCGGTGGAACCCGAACCTGTTTTTCGACCTCACCGGCTCCACGCTGAAGAAGAAGACGCCGGAGTTCATCCGCAGCCTGCTGTGGTGGACGCCAACGACCCCCCACTACAGGAGTCCCGACGGCACGCACGCGTGGCAGAAAATCGTCTTCGGGAGCGACGTGAACTATTACGAGACGCGCGACGTGATGCGCGACTACGAGGTCCTGATGTCGGCGCTCGACCTCAGCCCTGAGCTTCAGGACGCCGTCTGGTACGGCACCGCGGCGAGGATTCTGGGACTCTGACGGAGATTGCCGATGCAACTGCGCGACATAGAGGAACTGACGGGACTTGCCGTATACGAGTCAGCCGTCGTCGAGTCGGGCGCCCTGACGTATTTCATGGGCCGGCGCGGCGTCGAGAAATTCGTGGGCATGCTGGGCGGTGGCGGCGTCACCGGGCAGAAGGTCGGTGAGGTGCATGGCCGCCCCGTGGTGCTGGGGCCGACGAATCACGAGAACGCCGAGGCGGTGCGGGCGGCGCTGCCCTGGACGGCGCCCCGCCTGACGGGCCTCGCCGAGAGCATCGGCCTGGGAGATCGCCTCGGACTGGCCACCCCGGGGCACATACGTGCCGCCCGGGGGAGCGGGCTGGCCTGCGTGCTGGCCCAGCAGTCCATCCGCGAGATGACAAGAACGCACCGCACGCCCCAGCAGGTGATGGACTGCGCAACCTGGGGCGTGCTGCAGGAAGGTTTCCGGGAGGGATTCGGCTCCGACGCGGACCACCTCCAGAGGCCCGAGGACATTGACCTGACCGTGGCGGCGGGGTTCACGATGTTCACCATTGACCCGCGCGCGCACGTGGAGGAAGAGGCCGACGCGCTCGGCCGTGCCGCACTGGCGGAGAAGTACGCGCTGCTGGAGTTCGGCGCGCTCGAGACCTCTCCCGGGGAGCTGAGGAGAAGTTACGTCGGCAAGTCTTTTCCCCTGAATCCGGCGGGACGGATCGAGTTCGACGAGGAGACCTTCCTGCGCGCGGCGGTGAAGTACGGGCGGGCGGTGGCCCATGTGGCGAGGATGTTCCGGCACCTTGCGGACGCAGCGCCCGCGGAGTTCGAACTGGAGGTTTCCGTGGACGAGACGGAGACCCCCACTTCGCCCGCCGAGCACTACTTCTTCGCCGCCGAGTTGAAACGGCTGCGCGTGCGGTGGATCTCCCTGGCGCCCCGGTTTGTGGGACGCTTCGAGAAGGGCGTGGACTACATCGGGGACCTGGAGCAGTTCCGGCGCAGTTTCGCCGAGCACGTCGCCGTGATGCGCACTGTGGGGCCGTACAAGATCTCCGTGCACTCGGGGTCCGACAAGTTCAGCATCTATCCCATCGTGGCAGAGCTCGCCGAGGGGCTGGTGCACGTCAAGACGGCTGGCACGAGTTACCTGGCAGCCCTCGATGCGATAGCGCGTATTGACCCGCCGCTGTTCCGCGAGGTCCTTGACTTCGCCCGCGGGCGCTACGAGACGGACCGCGCGACGTACCACGTCTCGGCCGACATGGCGAAGGTCCCGACTGCGGCAACGGTCGAGGACGGCGCGCTGCCCGCCCTGCTGAAAGAATTCGACGCCCGCCAGGCACTGCACGTGACCTTCGGTTCGGTTCTGATAGCGGATGGGGGCGAGAGGTTCGGCGCGAGGATCGTCAAGGCCCTTCGCGAGAACGAGGAGGCGCACTACGCCTCGCTGGAGGAACACCTCGGCCGGCACGTCGCCCTGCTGAAGCGCACCTGAACGGGTGCGTCCCGCGCACGGCTCAGGCAGGAGGTTCACGCCGGCTCGTCCAGCTCCGGGCGTGGAGCGCGGAGCATCAGGTCTCGCATGGCCGTGCGAGGGTCTTTCCCGCCGAAAAGCACCGCATAGACCTCCCGCGTGATCGGCATGTCCACGCCGTGGCGGGAAGCCAGCTCGCACGCCGAGCGCGTCGTCCTCACGCCCTCGGCGACCTGCTGCATGTCTGCGAGGACTTGCTCCAGCGTCTCGCCCCGAGCGATGCGCATGCCCACCGCACGGTTGCGTCCGTAAGGGCTGACGCAGGTGGTGATCAGGTCCCCCAGGCCCGTGAGGCCGCCGAAGGTCTCCGGCCGGGCGCCCATCGCCACGCCGAGGCGCTTGATCTCGGCCAGGCCGCGCGTCAGCAGTGCGCTTTTCGCGTTGTCCCCGAAACCCAGCCCATCGCACGCCCCTGCCGCGATGGCTATGACATTCTTCAGGGCCGCCCCCAGCTCCACCCCGACCACGTCGGTGTTGGTGTAGACGCGGAACACGGGACACATGAAGGCGTCCTGCACCTCCCGGGCCAGTTCGTGCCGCTCGCTGGTGGCGACCAACGTGGCAGGCAGGCCGCGGGCGACTTCCTCGGCGTGGCTGGGGCCGTAGAGGCCGGCGATGCGCATGTCTTCCCCGCAGACGTCCGCGATGATCTGGCTGCCGGTCAGCAGCGTATCCTCTTCGATGCCCTTCGCGACGTTGACGACCAGGTGCCCGGGGCGCAGGTGCGGCGCGAGCCGCCTGCAGACGCTGCGCATGTAAACGGTTGGGGTGGCGGCCACGACGACGTCGCTTTCGGGCACGCACTCGGCCATCTCGCTGGCAAGCTCGACGGCTTCCGGGATTTCGACACCGGCGAGGTAGCGCGGGTTCAGGCGCGTGCGCCGCATCTGTTCCACGTAGTCCGGCTCAACGCCCCAGATGGCGACGTGGTGGCCCCTGCCGTTGAGCAGCAGGGCGAGCGCGGTTCCCCACCCCCCACAGCCGAGCACGGTCACCCGTTTGGCCGCGGCGCCGTCAGTTTGAGCCTTCTGCTGCGTGCTCATCCGCTCACCCGCCGTTTCAACGGCAAACGCCGCCCGCTATCCGGGGGCGCCCGTCAGTACTCATGCTTGACGCGGCCGAACAGGGTGGGTTTGCCCCAGTATTCGCCGCCGGCCATGGTCCACTTCGCGGCGGCCTCGATCATCTCGTCCACGCCGTCGCGATACTCGCCGAAGAACCTGCGGCACAACTCGTCGTTCGCCAGCAGGACAGACTTGCCTTCCTCACCGGCAAAGACGGGCCGCACGCCGATGTGCTCGCCGAGCTTCTCAGCGATTTCGCGAACCCGCACGGCCGGCCCGGCCACGTTCAACACGAAGGCCGGGTTCTCGCACCTGCTCAACAGGCGGACGGCCACGTCTATGGCGTCACGCTGCGAGAGGAGGTTCACCGCCGGCACGGCAAGCGAGACCGGCTCGCCGTTCTTGACCATGCGCGCCAGGTCCACCAGCACGCCGTAACCCAGGTGCTGTGCGTAGGCCAGGCGGTAAAAGGCCACCTTCTGGCCGGGGTTCTTGAGCTGCGTCGTGGCAAAGGCGCACTCGCGCGCCACGATGCCCCAACCGTAAACGCCCTCGGGTTCGAGCTCATCACCCTCCTTCGAGCCGCCCTGCCCGACCGGAGCGTGGGGATAGGGGTTGGCGCTGCTGAAGACCACAATCCTGGAGTGCGTGAACCGCTCGCCCACCAGGTATGGGAGAATCGCGTTGATGTGGAAGGCCGCCCGCCAGTCCTTCGAGCTCCCGAACTTCAGGCCCACCATGAAGATCACGTTCGGCGCCTCAGGGAGCGACGCCAGGAAGGCCCTGTCGCTCAGGTCGCCGCGCAAAACCTCGGCGCCCAGCTCCTCGATCTGCTCCGGCGAGACGCCGCCGTCCGGAAACAGGTCCGCCACGTGGACGGCCCTTTTCGTTCCGGCCTCCCGGTTTGCTCGGACGATGGTCTCGACCAGTTCAGGGCCCACCTTGCCACCGCCGCCCAGCACGAGGACGTCGCCCTCCAGGCCCTTCATCATCTCGACGAGTCCCCCGGTGGGTGCAGCCATGAACTGCCGAAGCTCGGTCGTATTGGCCACTTCAGTAATCCTCACCGTCTCCCTCCGCGTCCCGTAGGGTCAATGTGGGCGCGCCTCCGTTCGGCCGTCAGTAACCAGGGCTGCCCCCCCACCGCTCGGTCACTGCCGTGCCGAGGCAGATACCCCCGGACAAGAAACGCCCCTCCGCGTCCACAGGGCGCCTCAGATTGTATCGAGGCGCCCTCCGCATTGCAAAACAGCGGGCGGTTCCTCTGCACGTGGTCTCGGCTGCATTGGGTTGACCGGGCACCCCCCCGGCCGCTATTGTGAAAGGGCCTGTGGCCCGGGCCGAGGTCGTCGGCGGGGCAGCAATGGTCGCGGGTGACACCGAGGGGCTTCGAGAAGGCCCAAGGAGGAGATCACGCGAAATGACCGGTTCTGGTGCCAGGTGCGGAGTGACGCTCTGGCTCACTCCTGAGGTCCCGGGGAATTGGTTTGTTCTCAGGGACGGCCTGGAGTCGGACTGCCGAGCGGCGGCGCAGATGGGCTACGACGGCGTGGAGCTGATGATCCGCTCGGCCGAGGATTGCGATCGGGAAGAACTGGCGCAAGTGCTTTCCGATAACGGTCTCGAGCTGGCAGCCGTCAGTTCCGGCGGAGGGGCTCTCTCCCGAGGGCTCAGCATGTGCAGCCCAGACCCACGGGTTCGCGAGCAGGCCCGAGAGTTCGCCGCAGAGATAATCGAGTTTGCCGGCAGCTTCGGGGCGCCCGTCGTCTTCGGGATGCTGAGAGGCGGCGTTGAACCGGGTCTCGACCGCGCCACCGCCCTGGGGTGGCTCCGCGAGGCAATGAACGAAGCAGGGCTCAGGGCCCGGAAGCACGGCCAGAACATCCTCATCGAGCCCCAGAACCGCTACGAGATAAACCTGATCAACCGCCTGGACGAAGGCGTTCAGTTCATCGAGTCCCTCGACGTGGACAACGCAAGAATCCTGGCGGACCTGTTTCACATGAACATCGAGGAACGCTCCGTGTGCGCCGCGCTGCGTGAGGCGGCCGACTACATCGGCCATGTTCACCTCGCAGACAGCAACCGCCGTGCGCCGGGATACGGGCACATGGATTTCGCCGAAGTGGCAAGAACGCTGCGAGAGATTGGATTCGACGGGTACGTCGTGGCGGAACTGCAACCGTATCCGAGTCCGCACGAAGCGGCGAAACAGGCGATACAATGTTTCAGGAAATATTTCGCCTGGGGTGAATCGCAGGCCGCGAAGCCCCGGGGTGGTGGGGCGCGCTCCGGTTCGGCGGTGCCCGACCCCAGAGCATCCCATTCAGCAGGAGCAGGGGAATTGACGATGAGGATGGCCGTCGGCAGTGACAGCACAGGCAACCTGACCAGGGCGATTGTCAGCCACCTGGAGGAGAAAGGCATCGAGCTCCTGCGGTGCGGCACCCTTGCCGGCAAGGAGGTGGATTACGTTGACGGGGCGAGGGAGACCGCCGAGGCCGTCGCCTCGGGGCAGTGCGAACAGGGTCTGATTTTCTGCAACACGGGGACGGGGGCACCCATCATCGCCAACAAAGGCCCGGGAGTGCGGGCGGCTCTGTGCGTGGATTCATATTCGGCCGAGATTGCCCGCATGGCCAACAACGCCAATGTCCTCGTCTTGAGCATCCGGCTGACGGGGGAAACGCTGGCCAAAGAGATCGTGGACACCTGGCTGAAGACCGAACCATCCACGGAACCGCGCAGGATGAGTTTCCACCGCAAGACCGACGAGCTCGACCGGCACTATCGAAGAACCGAGTAGGCGGACAGATCCAAACGCCTCCGGTGGTTCAGCCCCGCGCCCTGCCGGCTCACCACCTGCCCCTCATTGCTCGCGGCCGACGGCTCACTGCGCCGCTGTTATCCGGACCGGCTCGCCGGCGCCGTGGCTCTTCAGCGCTTCGGGGTTCTGGATGGTTCCTATCGGGTTGACCGCCGAGGCGGGGACGATCTCCTCGTCCGACGGGCTCATCGGCGTCCGGCCGTAGAAGATGCAGAAGGCGTTTCCCGAAGGCCAGTAGCCCAGGTCGCCCACGCTGACGATGTCCTCAGCGTTCTCCTCGCCGACCGCGACAGGAATCTCGAAGTATATCTCTTCGCCCCAGGTGTTGCTGGTGGCCTCGATTGGCAGTGCCTCCAGTATCGCCTCCACAGTCCTGGGTGCTGCCTGCTCGTCGAGCGTCGCGTCGAATTCCTCGCCGCCCACTTGAATCTTGATCTTCGCCATCTGACGCCTCCGCGCCTTCTGCCTGCAAGACGTTCTCACCACCATTGCCGGCCCGCCGCAATGGACAGGGCCGGCGTGACAACCGCCCCGTTTCCCTCACTTGCCAACGCCATCTGTCCCCCCCGAGGGCCGCTTTCCGGTCAGCCCTGGGCGGCGAGCTTTATGCCACTCACGCAGATGGCGGGCAGATAATCGGATCCGAGCCACTGCCGCTCACAGCTCACCCCTTCGACCTTCGAGAGCAGCTCGTAGACGTTCCCGGCGACCATACAATCTTTGAGGCGACCCTGAATCTTACCACCCTCGACGAGGAACGCAAGGGAGACATTCACGCTGAACTCGCCGGCGAGGATGTTGCTCTGCCCCGAACCGAGGGTCTGATCCACGATCACTCCGCGTTCCAGGCCCGCCACCATGTCATCGTATGCGTCGGGGCCGGCCTTGAGGACGGTGTTGCTGAAGCTCGGTGAGGGCCGGCTCGCGTAGGAGCGATAGCCGCTGCCGGTCGTTTCGAGTCCGAGCAGGCCGGCGGTCTGGAGGTCAAGCACGTAACTCTTCAGCTCTCCCCCTTGCACGAGGGCCAGGGGCCTGGTGGGCACGCCCTCGCTGTCGGCCGGAGCGCTGTCGGGAGCATAGGGGATGGTGGCATCGTCCAGGATCGTAATGCGCTCGTCCACGATCCGCTCGCCGATGCGCCCGGCGAGCACGGAGGAGCCCTTGTAGACGTGTTTTCCGTTGAGGGCGAGCAGTATCGGCTCGAGCAGGTTTCCGACCGCTTTGGGGGTGAAAATCATCGGCATGACCTCAGAGCGGGCCGGGGCGATCACGCGCCCCTTCTCCATTGCCTTCAGCGCCCGTCGGGTGATGTCCGAGATCGAGTCGAACGGCCGGCCCCAGGATTTGAACTCGTAGACCTCGAGCAGCCCCCCGCCACCGATCTCCTTCACCTCCACCGTGGCGGCCATGTCGGTCTTGACGTACTGGAGGTCGAGCCCGCTGGAGTTCAGGATACGCTCGGTGGCGAGTCTCGTGGAGATGTCGCTCGAGAAGAGGTACTCCTGGCTGGCTGCTATGCTCATCTCGAGGCCCTCGCGTCCCATCTCCACCATTTTCCCGGGCGAAACATCGCCGACGGCGGGTTCCTCGGTCGGCACATCTGGGAACTGCTCGCTCGGGCCGGGCAGATCGAAGCGCGGCTCTTCGCCGAACCTTGCGCTCTCGGCGGCCATCTCGACCAGCCGGCCCGGATCGCGCAGGTCGGTGGTGGAGGCGAAGCCGATCCGCCCCTGCGCGAAGACGCGCAGCCCCACTCCGCGAAACTGGCGAGCGGTGAGGCGCTTGAGCCTGTTGTTCTCGAAGTCCACGGAGCGGGTCTCGCCGCTGGAGAGATAGACCTCGGCGCCGTCGAATCGCCTTGCGGCTTCCTCCAGTATTTGCTCAGCGGGATCAGCCATCGGGCTTTGACCTCCAGTGGTCGCTATCGTCCGCCTATCACCACGTTGCGGATCCGGCAGTGCGGCCCGCCGTCTCCGACGCGCAGGGGGCTCTGGCCGGCCTTGCCGCAGCCGCCCAGGCCGCCGTGGAGCTTCACGTCCCGCCCCACGGCGTCTATGTCCGCGAGGGTCTTGAAAACGTTCCCTGTCAGCACGACTTCCCGCAGCTTCTCGGCGAGCTTGCCGCCTCGGATGCGGTAGGCTTCCTCGGCGCTGAAGGTGAACATCTCCATGTCGGTCTGCCCGCCTAACATGCCGATGGCGTATATGCCATCCTCGGTGTCCTGGAGCAGTTCCTCGAAGCTGAGTTCTCCCGGCTCCAGGTAGGTGTTGGTCATGCGCACGATGGGGGGGAAGGTGTGCGAGATGGCACGGGCGTTGCCGGTCGGCTCCTCGTGCATCTTCGCCGCCGTCTCGCGGTTGTGCAGCCGCCCCACCAGCACCCCGTCCTTGATGAGCGGGGTGCACTGTGCCGGCACGCCCTCGTCGTCGTAGGCCACGAACCCGGCCTCCCCCACCAGCGTGCCGTCGTCGTTGATACTGAGGAAGTCCTCCCCGAACCGCCGTCCGGGCTGCATGATCTCGCGCAGCCTGGGGTTCTCGTAGACGTGGTCCGCCTCGCTGAGGTGGCCGAAAGCCTCGTGGACGAACACCCCGCAGAGCTTCGGGTCCACGATCACGCTGTAGGTGCCCGCCTCGATGGGTTCGGCATCCAGCAAGTCAACGGCGCGCTTCTTCACCCGGTCACAGTCTTCCTCCATCCCCAGCACGTTCCCGTAGCCCCTCAGGTCGCCGGTGGACTCGTAGGCCCTCTGGACGTTGGCGCCGTCCACCGCGATGGCCACCACCATCAGCCCGCAGAAGCCGTACTGCTGCTCCAGGTAGGTGCCCTCGGAATTGGCATAGAAGCGGATCGAGACCGAATCGCGGTAGCGCACGACGCTGGTGCGCACGCGCCGATCGGCGAGCAGCATCTGGTTGTAGCTGTGGCAGAGCTGCTGCTTGTCAGAGAGCGAGACGTCGGCGGGATCTATCTCCGGCGAGGAGCGGTAGGCGCCGGTTTGGGGCTCAACGGGGGCGAGGGCGATTGCCTCGCCGCCTGCCAACTCCGCCTGCCTCAAGGCGAGGCCGGCGAACTTCTCCATCTCAGAGAGGTCATTGAACGTGGTGAATCCCCACCCGCCGTCCTTTAGCACGCGCACGCAGCCGCCGAGCCCCGTGCGCTCGCCGATGTCCTCCAGCTCCTTGCCCGCGTAGTCCACGGAGGTGGAACTGCCCTCGTGAACCCGCACCTCGACGAAGTCCGCCGGGACGCTCTGGCAGATGTTCAACAGCTTCTCCCTCACCGTTCCTTCCTCTCTCCTCGTCTCCACGCTCCGCCTGGCAATGCACGAGGGGGCGACCGCGGACGGCCCCCGGCGGTCACTCATTGTCTGGGGGGAACGCTCCTTTGGCAAGTGAACGCCCTCTCGGCGGCTTGCCCCCCTCTCGCAGGTGGGTGCCATGTCCAGGCAAACTAACTCTCGCGCCTTGTCTGTGCGCGCGGTAAGCGGTATAATCATTCGTTTGCAAAAGAGCCACCTCCACGGCTCTTCATCGGGGCAGACAAAGGTTCCAGGCAGGCGAGCCCGAGGGCGACGGCGAGAAGATGGCCGAGAAGGGCGATCCCAAATCCGACGATAAGGATCAGGCCTCAAAGGCCTCGCTGGTGCCCCTTTACTCCCCGCTGGACGTCACGAGGGGCATTCAGGCCTATCGGCGCGGTGACATCATACTGTATACCGTTCGCGGCAAGCCGAGCAAGGTCCAGGAGCTCATCGGGGAGCTCAGCCGCCGGGGCGTCAACGAACTCGTTGCCCTGGTCTCCCATCGCGCCGGCGCCGAGCCGTCACAAGAGAGTTCGGATGAGCCCACGGATCGCGACGGCGCAGAGGCCGAGCAGCAACAGTAAGGTGATCTTCCTGGGGGGCGCACCAGCTACAGGCAAGGGCCTCTCTGTCACCGAGGACTCTGTCCCCCACACCGACCCTTAGAGGAGCCCTTCCACTCCCTGCCGGTGACAGTGGCAGATGGCGATGGCGAGCGCGTCGGCGGCATCCTCCGGGCTAGGGAGCTCGGGAAGCGCCAGGATGATCCGCACCATCTGCTGCACCTGCGATTTGTGGGCGCGCCCGGAGCCGACCACCGCTTTCTTGACCACCGCCGGGGAGTACTCCGCCACCTCCATGCCCGCCTCCGCCGCCGCCAGCAGTGCTATGCCGCGTCCTTCGCCGATCTTGAGCGCCGTGCGCGCGTTGACGCCGTGGAAGATGCCCTCGACCGCTGCCACGTCGGGCCGATGGCGCTCGATGACGGCCGCGAGCCCGCGGTGGATGACGCAAAGCCTTTCCGGAAGCGGGTGACGGGAGCTGCGCACGACTCCGTAGTCCACCACCTTCACATCGGAGCCATCCAGGTCAACGACAGCGTATCCGCAGATGCGCGTTCCGGGGTCAATGCCGAGCACTCTCATCCGGCACCTCGCTTCCCGCGCCCCCGGGGACGTCGGCGACCTCGCGCGTCGGGTTCGATGTCGAACCGCACGCTTCCCGGTCCGAGGAGGCCCTCAATCTCGGCAGCCAGGGCCTCGGAGGCGGCGACGCCGTTTCCCCTCGTCTTGTGGCAGCGCAGCACCAGTCTGCCGCTATCCAGATCGAGATATACCGGCAGGGGCCCTTCGTTCCGCC
>JAUWZH010000205.1 GCA_030615435.1 Candidatus Brocadiaceae bacterium
CCCCGTAGAGCCGGACCTCGCTGAGCACCTCCCGCCGATATGCCTTCAGCGTGCAGCCGTAGTCGTGGAGGTGCACCCCCGTGATGGCGCTGATGAGCCAGTTGGCCAGCGCGCTCAGCACCCTGCGAAGCGGGCTGTCCCGGCGCTTCCTGCGCCATCCGCTCACGACGTCGTAGCCCGGCCCCTCGGCGAGCTTCGCCAGCAGCGCGGGGATGTCGCGAGGGTCGTTCTGCAAGTCGCCGTCCATGGCGACCACGAGGTCGGCCCGCGCGTGGTCGAAACCCGCGGCGAGGGCGGCGGCCTGACCGAAGTTGCGGCGCAGCTCGATGAGCGTGGCACGCCGGTCGCCTTCGATCGCCGCCATCACCGCCTCGGCCGTCCCGTCGGTGCTTCCGTCGTCCACGAAGAGGACTTCGTATTCGAGACCGGCCTCGGCCATCGCCGAGGCGATGTCCTCGCAGCAGGCAGCGGCGTTCTCAACCTCGTTGTAGAGGGGGACCACGATCGAAACCTGCGGCACATCAGTCCGCTCGTCGGTGGCGTTCGATGTCATGGTCCGCGGCGACCTCGTCCCTGAAAGAGCAGGCGCAAGCGGCGCGTTCTTCTCTCGGCCCCGGGGAGTTCGGCGAGCTCCCCTCCGGCCATGTCAAGGCCCGGGCCACGCTCTCCTGAAGGCTCCTGGGCACACAATAGCGAAACGTCCGGGGCCAACACAAGGGAATCCCCGGCCGCGCGGCGCCGCCGTGGCGCCCCCCGAAGGGCGGCGGCGTGCACATCCCCGAATGCCTCGAGCACGCGTGAGCGGGGGAACTCCAGGCCGAGAACAAGATTTCTTGAATGCAAAGGGGCGATGCGTTATTATTCGCTGAGGCGGGGACGCTCAGGACGGGAGGTGAAGAGCCCGCGTCCGACCTGAGGAGGCATGGATGGAAATGGCGGGCCGGCGCAAGCCGACGCCGCAGGCGGCCATCTGCTCGAGGGGGAACCCCAGAGGTGATGAGCGATGCCATCAGCAGGGTAAAGACGTGCTCGCCGGCGGAGAGGGGAAAGGCGGCCGTGGCGCTGGCGCACGCCGGAACCGAGGAGGCAATAGCCGAGCTGATCAGGATGGTCGAGGGCGAGAAGAGGCGCTGGTTCAGCCGGTACGATCTCAGGGACCAACTGATCGGGATAGGAGCGCTCGGGGCGAGCGGCAGGAAAGAAGCCCTCCGGTATCTGAAACGGCTCTATGCGCCGGTGCAGGGCCGGCCGATTTCACTCGCAACGGAGAGGATCGGCGGGGAGCAGGGCGTTTTCTTCGTTACGACCCGCGAGAGAACCTCCATGGACTACCCCAATGCAAAAGGGGAGCTCCGGGAACGGCTGAACTACGAGGTCGAGACTTCTTACGCCCTCGACTACGGGCGTATAGGACACGTCGAGCGGAGGAAATGGTGGGAGACTGACGACCGGGACAGGCAGGTCCACCAGGTGCTGCGCTCGGCGATTCAGAAGTTGGAACAGAGCCTGAAAGCGAGTCGGTGAGAACGCTGTCTGTCCGGAATGCTGTAGACGTCTCGGGGGCGGCGCAGGCGGGCGCGATCTACGCGAGGGTGAGGACTGTCGCCTCCAGGTAGCCGAGGCGCAGGCCGGTTTCGACGGTGCAGATCCCGTTCTGCGTCCTCGCAGGTACATCCAGGACCTTCCACCCGCCGTCCTCCTGGAGCGCATGCACCTCTGCAATCGGGAAGGCGGGCGCGGCCAGGCGCAGCGTCAGCGACTCGACGGGGTCGGGAAGCAGGCTCATCACCGCCACGACCAGTCGCCCGTCCTGTTCGACCAGAAGTGGAAAGACCGAGGGGGCGCCGGGCACGAAAAGGGGAACCGGCCCGCGCAACAACCATTCAAGCACCGCGAGAAGCTGCTGCTGCCGCGCCCAGCTCAGGAACGAGGGGCTGAGCATCGCCCTGACCTGCCGGCCGAAGACCGCCGCGCTCCCCTGGCTGTCGTAGGGATAGAGGGCGGTCCGCCCGCCGAGACGGTTCTCGCAAAGGACAACCCCGTGCCCCGTCCTTCTGCCTTCGTAATCCCGAAGTTCCGAGATGCACCGCGTTCGATCCGTCAGCTCGAACTGCCAGGGCACGCCCTCGTAGTGGATGGTCATGGCTTCGCCGCAGTGGCCGAAATCTCCGTCCTCGACCGCCTCGACGACGGCGCCTGCGCGTCCGCTCAAGCCCGCGAGCCCCGCCAGCTCGCCCTTTCCCATTAGCACGAGGGACTCCGCCGCGCGGGCGTCGAGGAGGACTCCGGCGGAGAAAATCCCTTCCAGCTCCGCCTCGTCCAGGCAGCAGAGCTGCTCCGCGCTGAGGACTGTCACCTCGCCGCGCCCGTATCGGGTCGCAAAGCCGAGCAGCGGGAGGATCGAGTCCCACGGGCGCTCCCGCAGCAGCGACGGCGGGACTGCCGCCTGCGCGACCCCCCGTGCGTGGCGGCACACGTTCTCGTCGAAGAACAGGGCCGGCCCGCGGAACTGCCCGGGCCGGATTTCAAGCCCGGCAATGGCATGCCAGTAAGGCTTGGAATCCCCGAGCATCCGTTCCCAGATGACTTCCCGCTCCAGGTCCAGGGAGCCTGCGAAGCGGTACAGAGAGAGGGTCACCTCGTTCATGCCCAGGAGCTGCGCGAAGGTGATCTGGGCCTTCGTGTGCCTCGCCGATTTGGCGAAGCGGGAGTACGGGTAGTTCTCGATCTCAGGGGCGAGGACGATCCCCTGCGGCAGGACGGCCTGCGCGAGCCGGGTGTGGGTGAACCCCCTGGCGGGTGAATTCCCGGCCCGTGCGCCGCTCCATCTCGCCGAGGCACGCCTCGCAAAAGCACGCGGAGCGCAGGGTCAGCAGCGTGGCGCGCACGTCGTCGTCCATCCACAGACGTGCGGGGTGCAGTTGCGCGAAAGTGCGGTACATGCCCTTGACGTACTCCCGCCAGTTGCCGTCCAGCGGGCAGGCCACGGCACAGCTCTCCCTGCCGTCGGCCGAGACCGCCCGGCGGAAATCGAACTCGTCCCGAAGCGACCTGCGCAGGGCGGGGAAGTCGCTGAAGGACAGCGTCCACCAGACGTTGAGAGAAGGGGCGATCCCGGCCTCTCGCAGCCGATCAAAAGTCGGCCGGAGCGAATCCACACACTCCCTGCATTCGTCCTCGGTCCCCAGGCCGGGGGAGTGTTCCCCGACGTGGGGCACGAAGAAAGCCACCTCGTCTATCTTTCCCGCGCGGATGATCCTCCACAGCGCCTGCTTCTCCGCATCTGTCGCGTCCGGCCTCAACATAACGCGCAGGTGATAGCGCACCGGGTTCTGATCTCTTCTCATGTTTCGTTCCGTTCGGTTACGGTCCGCCCGGCGCCGTCTTCCGGGGCCACGTCCAACATCTCTACCGAGAAGTTCTCCGGGCCTGCCTTCGATGACTGCCTTCGCCCTCTGCTTGGAGTTCATTGCACAGCTCGAGAATGGTGGGGTGGGAAATTCGGCGCGACATCCCTCGCCGTACTGTCGAGACGCGCCGATGATACTTCCCGCTTGCGCCCCCAATCAAGAGACAGGCACGGCGCAGGCCGGGTTTGCTTGCCCCCGGCGGTGCCGCCATGTATATTGCACCGTGGGACGGTCCCGGCGTGACAGTGGGTCTTGGAGCGAGTGTCGCCATTGATGTAAGCACATGGGAAAGGGATGTTGCGATGCGGAAGTTGGGCTGGGAAACGACGCTGAACTACGAGGGCGAGCCGGTCAAGCACTACGACCGCTATCAGCGGCTGCTGGACGAAATGGCGGCTGAGAAGCTGAACTACCTCGCCATCCTCGCGATGCACGAGGGGTATAACTACGAGCTGTCCGTCGGGCTCGCATGGCCGGCCGAGGACCCTCGGATACGTCCCTTCAGGGATACCAAGTGCATCAACGCCGACCCAGATACGGAGTTCCTGCCCCGGGTGATAGAGGAGGCGCACGCGCGCGGCATCGAGGTGGACCTGAACTGCTCGCTGCACGGCGGCCTGTTCATGGACATCCTTCCCGGCGCGGAGATGATAGACGACAAGGGAGGCGTGCACGGCATACCCTGCCTATCTTACGAGAAGTTCACCGAACTCGACACTGCCCTGGTGAGAGACCTTATCAGACGCTACGGGCGCGAGATCGGCAACGTGTGTGTGGACGGCTACTACGGGGAGGGGCCCACGTACTTCGGGCCATGGCACTTCAACGCCAGAAGCGTAGAGCGGTTTCGCCAGCAGTACGACAAAGACCTGGCATCCGTGCCGGAAGAGGAGCAGCGCAGGTGGAAGAAACAACTCGTGCGCGAACACCTCTCCTCGATCAACTCGGCCATAGCGCGGATCAACCCGCACCTGCGCCGTGGACAGCACTGCTGGGAGATTGAGGAGAACGGCGTCACGGGTCACGGGCCCGACGTATATCTGGATGCGGGCATTCAGTTCGCCGTTCCCGGCTGGCATAGCCTGGATCCGGACGAACTGGTGGCGCGGTTGGACCGTTACGCTGCCCACATGCCGTCCATCGTCCACATAAGCTGCCGTGCTAAGCCGCCGAAGAACTACCATATCCCCGTCGTCGGTCCCGAGGAGATCGCCTTCACCGCCGAACAGATGATCTCCTACATCAGCTCGCGCCCGTACCCCGAGGATCACATCGGAGTGATCTACTTCAACGCTGAGAACGTGCCGCCGGAGAATCGCAAGGCCGTGTACGCGTCGCTTCGGCGAATCCGGGAGGAATGCGGATAGGGGAGGAGTCCGGCGGACGCCGCACCTATCTTGCGATTGGGAAGGGACGCTGAGAGGGGGCTATCCTTGAACAAATATTTGTTCGTGCTGTCCCCCGAACAGGGCCCTAGACATCGGAACCTACACCGCCCGGTGTATGACCCCCGTTGTTCGGTTCATAAGGACCGCGAAGGCGCACGTCACCGACTTCCTCGGGAATGTTTAGCAGCCGGTAGCAATGGTGCTTTCCTGTGGCCGCCCGCCGTGACAAGCGCCGTGATGGGCTGGATTTCAGGTTCTCAGTGGTCTTGACGACGGG
>JAUWZH010000124.1 GCA_030615435.1 Candidatus Brocadiaceae bacterium
CTCCGCAGGCGGGTACACGGCGGCCAAGGGCGGGATGGAGGCTTTTGCACGAACCTGCGCAACGGAACTGGCGGCCCACAAGATACGGGTCAATACTATCGAGCCGGGCGCTACCTATACAGAATTGACAGTGCCGATGTACACTGAGCTAGTTGTCGAGGCACTGTATCAGAGGATTCCTCTGAAGGAGATCGCCCAGGCGGATTGGATAGCGAGCGGGGTGGTCTTCCTCGCCAGCGACGATTCGCGCTACATGACCGGTCAGATTCTTGCCATTGACGGCGGCTACCTGATGGATGGCAGCTTGCCTGGCGCCACGTACTGGGAAGAATAAGAGCGGCCTTTCGGACACAGGGCCGTTGCCACGGGGCACCTTCGTCTTTTGCCTTCATGTCCGCATCACACAAGATGCAGGCTCATAATAGAAACTGTTTATTGCTCCGAGTAGTAAGCGCCCGCTTTTCCCTGAACATCAGGGAGCAAGGTGATGGATGAAGAACGAGTCAGTCGCTGCCGGGAAGCCATGAGGGAGGCAGGAATCGGCCTGTTGGTGTGCCGACTGCCGGAGAACATGACCCTTCTTGCGGGCTACTATCCGCTGACAGGCATGAACTTCCTGGCGCTTCCGTCGGAAGGAGAGCCGTCGCTTCTGGTGCCGGAGTCGGAGGAAAAGGAGGCATCGGCGGGCTGGTGGGAGCAGGTGCGGACCTTCTCGTTCGGTCGGGTTGACTCCCCTGATCCCTCCGTGGCCGTGGAGCAGTTCCTGACCGACGTGCGGGAGCGACGGATTGCCGAGGGCGCGGCGGTGGGCTTCGAGGGCAGCTTCGAAAGTGTGGCACCCGCGCTGCTGGCCGGCGAGAGTTCCTTGCCCGCCCTGCCTTACTTTGACCTGCTCAAGAAAGTCTTCGGGGCGTCGGTGCGCGATGCCACCGACTTCATAATGGCGCAGCGGGCCACGAAGACCAGGGTGGAACTGGAGAAGATGCGTGTTGCAAGCAGGGTCGCGGCGTGTGGTTTGAGCGCGTTCCGCCATGCTGTCGAGCCCGGCCGGACCGAGGCTGAAATAGCAGGCATTGTCGCAGCAGCCGTCATGCGAGACGGCGTGCGCGTCACGGGCGCAGAGCGGATACTTCCATTCCCACAGGTCTCTTCAGGCCCCGAGCATACAAGCGTCGCCTGGCGCCCCTGCGTGATAAGTTCCGACAGGACAATTAGAGAGGGGGACCTGGTTGTCCTAGAGCTGGGGGTGGTGGTGAACGGATTCTGGGCCGACAACACACGCACCTTCACCGCGGGGCAAGAGACCCCCAGGCAAAAGGAGATCAGGGAGGTGGTTGAAACGGCTCAGCGCGAAGCATGCGCAGCGCTGGCGCCCGGAGTGCGTTGTTCGGATGTTGACCGCGCGGCCAGGTGCGTCATAGAAGAGGCCGGCCTGGGCGAATACTTCATTCACGTGACAGGTCACGGCATTGGGACCCGCTATCACGAGCCCGTGCCCATTCTCTCACCGGGAAATGACGCCGCACTTGAGACCGGGATGGTGTGCAGCGTTGAGCCGGGGGTATACATCCCCGGATTTGGCGGCTTCCGAAAAGAGGATATTCTGGCCGTCGCCGAAGAAGGATCCGAAAACCTGACTGCGTGCGGTCAGGGCGCAGGGGCGAGCGATGATGATGAAAGCTGCAGTGCTTGAAGGGAAACTGGAGTGTCGTTACGAGGATGTGCCCAGGCCCAAACCTGCTGCTGGCGAGGCTCTATGCCGCGTTAAAGCCGTGGGCATCTGTGGCACTGACATGGAGTTGTATCGCGGAACGATGCCCTTCCTTGAAATGGGCCTCGCGAAGTACCCCTTGATACCGGGACACGAGTGGTCAGGAGTGGTTGAAGAGGTGGGGGAAGGGGTCAGAGGGCTTTCTCCAGGCGACAGAGTGACAGCGGATGTCAGCATAGGCTGCGGCGGATGCGTCAGTTGCAAGCGCGGGCTATACAACCTCTGCAATAACAGGCGGGAAGTAGGCATAAGCGGGGGAAAGGACGGAGCCTTTGCGGAATTTATCACGATGCCGAAAGCATTCCTGTATAAGGTGCCCGACCATGTTTCCTTCGACGAGGCGGCTCTCACCGAACCAACCGCCACGGTGGTCAAAGCCATTCAGAAGACACCCATAAGGCTGGGCGATATAGTTCTTGTTATAGGCGACGGCCCCATCGGCCTGCTGGGCATGCAGGCGGCGAGGTGCGGCGGTGCTGGCCACCTTATAGTGGCTGGCTTGCAGGAATGGAAGTTGAAGATAGCCGGGGAACTCGGCGCCGACCGCGTTGTGAACGTCAACGAGGAGAGCCTGTGTCAGGTCGTGATGGACACCACAGACGGCACAGGAGTTGACTACCTCATTGAAGCATCTGGAAGCGCAGAGGCCATCGGCCAGGCTTTGTCGCTCGCAAGGTCGGGCGGCGTCATAAACGTTGTTGGGATATACGAAACTGCAATCCCGAACTACGACATGTCGGACGTAGTGCTGAGGGACATTTCCGTCATTGGATCCGTGGCAAGCCCCAACGCCTACGAAGCCACTATAAGGCTGATAGCGTCGGGGCGCATAAAGACCGCTCCGTGCATAAGCCACCGTTTTGCGCTTTCTGAGATAGACCGCGCCCTCGAGGTCCAGCAGAAGTTGCCCGCCGAGCGCCTGAAGATCCTGCTCTACCCTTGAAGCTGGGAACTGTAATGGAAGTCCGCCTGACACGGGGTCTGACGAACTCGGTGACAATTGACATAACCCGCAAGAACCTTTTGGGCGGGTATGCACCCGGGCGCATCGGGGTCTCGCGGCCCCTTACGGCGCAGCTCCAAGGGGCTTTGCTCAAACCCATCGGCCGGCAGGCCATCAAACAGTACGCAACTCATAAGAGCAACTGCCTCATCATAATTGATGACCTCACACGCACCACTGCCGTTCGCCATGTCCTTCCCGTAGTCATGCAGCCGCTTGAAGAGGCCGGCCTGGATTGGCATGGCATCTGCATTCTCGTGGCGCTCGGGACGCACCGGCCGCTGCCTGGCAGAAAGAAGGACAGATGAAGAAAGCACTCGCAAAGTATAGATCATCTCCCCCCAAAAAGTGAGTTCGCGTTGTGGTCGAGAGCCTGCTCGACTTTGAGCACGAAGTATCGGTCGTCGCGGAAGCCGTGGGCATGGTGTTTGATGAGTTTGATCCTGTTGTTGATTCCGTCGAGCCGCCTGGTGTGGATCGGGTAGTCGGAGTGGTTCAGGATGCCTTCGCGATGGCGCTCGAGAGTCCTGGCGAAGCACATTAGCTCCGGATGGCCGACCTCACACCACGAGCTCCGCCGATTTGCTGCCGACTCAGTCCTTGATCTGACAAACCCTTGACGCCGCGCCGGGGAACGAAGATCTTCAGCGTCCACGTCCCCGGACTCGCCTGTGTCCGTGACTGTTGTGGGTGGAGAAAGCCGTTACGCTACAGATTCACAGTAGGCATGCCCAGAAGGTCCGCAAGCTGCCCCAGTTCATGTCCGACGTCACCACGGACCGTGATGACATGGTGAGGCACGCCTGCCTTCAGCAGCAGCTCGGTGAACTCCTTGATCGGCCGCTCCACCCTCACCATGGCGTGGACGTCGTTGATGGGTAGAGGGTCCAGGTCGAGGATTTCGCCGCCACTGACGAGCATCCGCCATCCGTCGGACTGCTCAACGAAGTGAGCCATCGTGCAGGGGCCGGGCTCTGGCACGAACAGCGTGCTGCACCCCGTCCCCTCCAGGCCCCATCGCTCCGCCGTTGGGGTCAGCTTGACCAACCCGTGGCGCGCCTGGCCGGGGTCGCCGAAGCCATGTCCCAGAAGCAGCCACGCATTGCGCTCCACATCGAACTCGCTCCACTCCAGAAAGAAGGGCATGTTGCCGGTGAGCTGATGGAGGACCTTCATCATGATCAGGCCGATGACATCTCCTTCCGCCACGCCCGGAAACCCTGCTTCGTGCAACCACGCCAGTCCCAGATTCGGCGTCGTCTTCAGCTTCTTCTCAATGAAATGCTGACACAGAAGGGCCACGCCGTCCAGACGGAATCGCCTCACCAACCGCCGCAGTGCTACGGCGAGGCGCGCGGCCTTCTCCAGATCGGCGGCTCCAACCCCTTCGATCGTGTACTCGGTACGCGCACGCCGGATAAGGGCCTGCACGTCCGCGTCCTCCGGGGTAGTCCTCTCCCACTGCTGCGCCAGGTGGTTGATCTGGACATGGACCACCTCAGGGCCCAGGGCGCCCTTGACCCTGGTCTTGTCGTATTCGAAATCGAACATCCCCCGGAACACGTGGCCGATCACCCCGATCGTCATCGTCTTGAGGCGCTTGTGGATCGTGGCCACATTGATGAAGCGATTGATCTTGCGATAGGCGTCCTCATCGTGGATGCTCCCCGCCACCGCCTCGATTGCGCGGCCGCGGTCTCCCATCTTTCGGAAGCCGCACACCAGTTGCACGAGGGCCATCAGGCCGCTGTTGCGGAGCACGCCGCTGTAGTCGTCGTCGTAGTCGAACCTGTCGCGATTTTGCGATCCGAACACCAGCAGCGGAACCCCGGGCACGTGGGACAGCAATTGGTGGACATACGAATCGGGGACGTACGTCCGATAGGCCAGAACCAGGAGGTCCACTTGCTCCTCGCGGAACTTCCGCCCCACCTTGTCGGCGGCGTCAATCGTGTCGATCAGGTCAGAGCAGATGATGTCGTGCTTCTCTGACAACCGCTCGCGGACCTCCCTGGCATCCTGTTCGACCAGCCCTTTGAGCGATGGGTACATCCTCCAGTATTCGAAGAACCCAGTCGCCACGAGCCCGATCTTGAGTTTCTTCCCCCTCCCGATGCGGTCGAACGAAAGCAGATCGCCGAATGTGTCGCCGTCGGCTACCTCGAATGACTGCACGTGCGCTTGATCTCTGGCCATTTCTTCATTCGACATTGTCATTGGCCTCCGTGAACTTGTGTGGCCCTCCTCAAGATACAAATGCTGGCAACGGCCCCGTACTGGCGTTCGACCCATGCTACTGAATCATCCCGAGGAATTCCACCGTGGCATATGACGTGCTTGTCACGGCGCTGGCCAACCTGGACGTACCCTGCAGGGGAGCCCCCCTCAGTTGCGACGCTGACCGCCGGTCCCGGCTCTCGGAGCTTCCCTGCCGCGGCCGCTCACGATGGCGTCTGTCGCCGTCGGCGTTAATCTCATGCCGAGAACACGTTCGCCCCGGCCGGAGCGATCCACTGCTCACGATCGGGCGGCCGAGCGGCCCCGTACCACTGGCGAAGCGCATCAGCTTCGCATGGCCCCGCAGAAAGACGTACGGCGCCGACACATTTATCCTGCCGACGCCGCAAGGTCTTCTTCAATATTGGTAGCGGGGGCGGGACTCGAACCCGCGACTTGAGGCTTATGAATCCTCCGCTCTGCCAACTGAGCTACCCCGCCACGACGGCTCCTATTATATGTGACCACCAAAGCGTGTCAACCTCGCGGCCATGGATTCCAGCCTCCGCGCATCCAGCCTCTGAGCAATGCCTGCCAGCCTATCGAGAATGCGAGAGCATCCGCGCCACGCAGCGCAGCTCGTGCGTCCACAGCCAATGCGCCAGGCGGTGAATCCATAGTGCGTGGAGCCCCGGGGAGCAGAAAAGGACCTCGCCGAGGGATCCTCGGCTTGCACGGATCTGTGTTTGGGCCTCATCCCTTGTCTGCCACGAGGAAGTGGCGGCATTGTTCAGCCCTTGGGTGAGGTGAGGGGCTTTCCGGCAATTCCCGTTTTCCGTCACTACCGCTCCTGCGGACAGGCGTGTAAAATGTCCGGCAAAGGCTGGGGGGGAACGGCCCCCCGTGCCGCGGATCTATCGTGCGAGTTGCGATGGGAGGATTGAAGCATGGCGACGGACTCGAAGACGACGTTTGCCTTGTTTTTCGGCAACAGAGGGTTCTTTCCCGCGCACCTGATGGAGGAAGCCAGGAGGGAACTGCCTGCAGTGCTCGAGCGCCTGGGCTACGGCCATCTGATGATGGACGCCGCCGCCACCCGGCACGGCGCTGTGGAGACCCCCGCTGAAGGACAGAGGTACGCCGGTTTTCTGAAGGAGAACGCGAGGAAGTTCGACGGGGTCATTCTGTCGCTGCCGAACTTCGGCGACGAGACGGGCGCCGTCTCGGCCCTGAAGGATGCGGGGGTGCCCATCCTCATCCAGGCCTATCCCGACGACTACGACAAGATGGCGCCCGACCAGCGCCGCGACGCCTTCTGCGGGAAGCTCTCAATCATGGACGTCTTCCACCAGTACGGCGTTCCCTTCACCGCGCTGAAGCCTCACACCGTGGCGCCTTCATCGGAGAGGTTCGCAGCGCAGGTGGACTACTTCGCTCGCCTCTGCCGGGTGGTGAGCGGCATGAAGGACATGGTTGTCGGGGCGGTCGGGGCGCGCACGACGGCTTTCAAGACCGTCCGTATTGACGAGGTCGCCCTCCAGCGCAACGGCATCACGGTGGAGACCTTCGACCTTTCGGACGTTTTCGCGCGGATGGGTGCCGTTGAGCCGGAGGGGGATGTCTATAAGGCCAAGGCCGAAGGGCTGAAGAACTACACGGACTGGAGCGCCGTGCCGCAGGAAGCCTTCGATAAGCTGGTGCGGCTCGGCGTCGTGCTGGACGGACTGGAGGAAGAGTGCGGGTTCGATGCCATCGCGGTGCGGTGCTGGATTGAGATGCAGCAGCAGCTCGGCATCTCGCCCTGCGTGCTGATGAGCGAGATGAACGAGCGGGGCCTGCCCGCCGCTTGCGAGGTGGACGTCGGCAACGCCGTTTGCATGCGCGCGCTCAGCCTCGCGTCGGGACAGGTTTCGGCGTGCCTGGACTGGAACAACAACTACGGCGACGAGGAAGACAAGTGCATCCTGTTCCACTGCGGTTCCGCGCCCTGCTCCATGATGAGGGGCCAGGGAAAGGTGACAGATCATCTCATCCTTATCAATACCATCGGGGAGGGCCGAGGTTACGGGTGCAACGTGGGACGCCTGGGGCCAGGGCCGATTACCTTCGGCAGCATGGCCACCGAGTCCGGCCGGCTGAAGTTCTACCTGGGCGAGGGCCGCTTCACTGAGGACCCGATGCCGAATGACTTCTTCGGCTGTGGAGGAGTGGCCGAGATACCGAACCTGCAGGACGTGCTCCTCCACATAGGCCTGGAGGGCCACCGGCATCATGCAAGCG
>JAUWZH010000258.1 GCA_030615435.1 Candidatus Brocadiaceae bacterium
GGCGGTGTGTACGCGTTCGCCGTCCACCACCAGCTTGACGGCGGCGTCCGTGACCAGGCGGCCGTCGGACTGCCTGATGGTGTTGATGTGATACCCTTCGACCTCGAAAAACGGGTGGTATACGCCGGCCTCCTTCTTTGCAAGCAGCGCGAAGGAGCCCTCGGCGGCCTCGAACTGATAGCCTTCGTTCTCGAGCGCCGCGGTCCGCTCGATGATCCTCGCCATCAGTCCCTCTTCGTCGGTGATGTTGTGGCGTTCGAGCATCTCCCGGACCGCCGCTTTGCCGGAGAGTTCGCTGATGAGGAAACGCCTCTGATTGCCGACCAGGGACGGGATGACGTGCTCGTAGGTCTGATCGTCCTTCAGCATCGCGTCCACGTGCAGCCCGCCCTTGTGGGCGAAGGCGCTCGCACCGACGAAGGGCTGTGCGGCGCGAAACATCAGGTTCGCCGCCCCGTAGGCGAAGCGCGAGACCTCCGTGATCTTCTTGAGGTTCTCGCGGCCCACCGCCCGGCAGGGCGTCTTGAGCTCGACAAGGGGGATGAGCACGCACAGGTCGGCATTCCCGCACCGCTCGCCGAGGCCGTTGAGCGTGCCCTGAATGTGTGTCGCTCCGCTCTGAACGGCGGCCAGAGAGTTCGCCACGGCCAGCCCGCTGTCGTCGTGGCAGTGAATGCCGACGGGCACCCCGAGCTCCTCGCAGACCATGCGGGTGCCCTCCGCCACCTGAGGGGTGAGCGAACCGCCGTTGGTGTCGCACAGGGCAACACAGTCGGCCCCGGCCTCGGCCGCCACGCGGCAGACCTTCAGGGCGTACTGCGGGTTGCTGCGCAGGCCGTCGAAGAAGTGCTCGGCGTCGAGGATGACCTCCCGGCCCCTGTCTTTGAGGAACCGCACGGAGTCAGCGACCATGCGCAGGTTCTCCTGCGGGGTGGTGCGCAGGACCTTTCTGACGTGCAGCTCCCAGCTCTTGGCCACGAGGGTGACCACGGGGGTCTCGGCGCTCAGCAGCGCCTGCAGGCCCGTGTCTTTCGAGGCGGCGACCCCTGCGCGGCGCGTGCTGCCGAAGGCGGCCACCCGGGCCACCTTCAACCCCAGCGACGACACGCGGCGGAAGAACTCCTCGTCCTTGGGATTGGACAGGGGATATCCTCCCTCGATGTAGTGCACGCCGAGCTCGTCGAGCTTCGCGGCCACCTGAAGCTTGTCCTCCAGCGACAGGGAAACGCCCTCCGCCTGGCAGCCGTCGCGCAGCGTCGTGTCGTAGACGTAAATCTGTGTTTCTGGCTCAGCCATCGCTCCAAGCGGACTCAGATTCGTACCTCGCTGTATCGGTTGGCCGGCCGCAGTGACTCCTGCCGGAACCCTGGAAGGCTTCTGCTCGGCCCCGGCACTGGTCAGCCCTCTTGCAGCGCAAAGGCGTCGTGAACGGCCCGTAGCGCCCGCTCACCGCTGTCGGCATCCACCACTACGGAAATCTTTATCTCGGAGGTGCTGATCATCTGGATGTTGATTTCGCTCTCGGCGAGGGCCTTGAACATCTTTTCGGCCACGCCCGTGTGGGTTCTCATGCCGACCCCGACCACGCTGACCTTCGCGACGCCCTCGTCAACTTCGACCTTTCCCGCCCCCAGGGCGTCGGCAAGCCCCCGGGAGGTCCTCCGCGCGGCAGGCACGTCGCTCTGGAGGACGGTGAAACTCAGGTCCGTGGTCCCCTCTGCGCTGACGTTCTGCACGATCATGTCCACGTTGATGTGGCTTCGGGCGATCTCGCCGAATATGCGGGCCGCCACCCCCGGCCTGTCGGGCACGTCCCGGATGGTCACTTTGGCCTCGTTGGTCTCCAGTGCCGCGCCCCGCACCTCAACCTGCTCCACGTCCTCTACGTTCGTCACCAGGGTCCCCTCCGATTCATCCTCGCTGGACCTCACCCACAGGGGCACCTCGAACCTCTTGGCAATCTCCACCGCGCGCGAGTGCATCACTCTGGCCCCGAGGCTCGCCAGCTCCAACATCTCGTCGTAGTCTATCCGGTCCCGCCTCCGGGCGTTGGGAACAACCCGGGGATCGGCGGTATAGACGCCGTCAACGTCCGTGAAAATGTCGCAGCGGTCCGCTTTCAACACCGCCGCCAGCGCGACGGCCGTGGTATCGGAACCGCCCCGCCCGAGGGTGGTGATATTTTCTTCCGCGTCCACGCCCTGAAAGCCGGCCACGATCACGATCTGGCCCTTTTCCATCTCCCGCCGCAGCCGGGCGGTCTCAATGCTCTTTATCTCCGCCTTGCTGGAGATGCTGTCGGTCCGTATTCCGGCCTGTGCGCCGGTAAGGCTGATCGCCCCGCAGCCCAGCGAGTGAATGGCGATGGCCATCAGGGCGACGGACATCTGCTCCCCCACGGCCATCAGCATGTCCATTTCCCGCGCGTTCGGCTCGGGGTGCAGTTCGCGAGCCATGGCGATCAGATCTTCCGTGCGGTCGCCCATCGCGCTGACCACTACCACGACCTGATTGCCCGCCCGAAACT
This sequence comes from Candidatus Brocadiaceae bacterium, assembly GCA_030615435.1. GTDB lineage: Bacteria > Planctomycetota > Brocadiia > SM23-32 > SM23-32 > JAUWZH01. The sequence continues at coordinate 2,528 of JAUWZH010000258.1, forward strand.
GCCGCACGGCGCGCCGGGCCGCCGCCCGCAGTTTCGCGGCCGTGGCCACCGAGGACCCCCCGAACTTCTGGACCACCAGCGCCATGCCCATCCCTCCATCCCGCAGGCCGGCCCCTCGGACGTTGCCAGGCGGGCCTGAAGCCCTTATGTTATTGAGTGGCACGTCTGAGTTCAAGTGTATCGGTGGCTCCCGAGAGGCGGCGAGGACATCGTGCGACACTTACCACCCCGCATCCTCACGATTGCCGGCAGCGACAGCGGAGGCGGTGCCGGAATCCAGGCTGACCTCAAGACCATCACCGCTCTCGGTGGCTACGGGATGTGCGCCGTCACGGCTCTCACCGCCCAGAACACGGTCGGCGTCAGGGGCGTCCAGGAGGTCCCGCCGGAGTTCGTGGCCCTGCAAATTGACGCAGTGGCCGAGGACATCGGCGTGGACGCGGCGAAGACCGGGATGTTGAGCAGCGCCCCCGTTGTGGAAGCGGTGGCGGACAGGATTCGTCACCACCGCATTGAGCGGCTCGTGGTGGACCCGGTCATGGTCGCGGGGAGCGGCGCGCGATTGTTGGAGGCGGAGGGCGAACGGGCGCTTCGCGAGAGCCTGCTGCCGCTGGCGCTCCTCGTCACGCCCAACCTTTCTGAAGCGGCCGCCCTGTCCGGCACGGAGGTGAGGAAGCCGGACCAGATGCGTGAGGCCGCCCGCCGCATCGCCGGGCTCGGCCCCCGGTGGGTCGTCGTGAAGGGCGGCCACCTCGAAGGCGCGCCCGTGGACCTGCTTTTCGACGGGAGCGATTTCACGGAGCTGGCGCGGCCGCGCGTAGAGACGCCGAACACCCACGGCACGGGCTGCACCTTTGCCTCGGCCACGGCCACGTTTCTCGGCCACGGCGAAAGCGTCCCGGACGCCGTCCGGCTGGCGGGGGAGGCATTGCAGGCCGCCATCGAGGATTCCCTGCCCTTCGGCAAAGGCCGCGGCCCGCTAGACCACAGGGCGATGTTCAAGCGGGGCCAGTAGCAGAACTCGCCCCGGCCGTGCTGCCGAACTGAGGGGACCATGGGCGAGCCGATCACCGCTTACGTCGCCCTGGGGTCGAACCTGGGGGACCGGAAGGGGACGCTGCGAGACGCCCTGGCCGCGCTCAATGAGCAGGACGGCGTCGCGGTGAGGGCCATCTCCCCGTTGCGGGAAACGGAGCCGGAGGGAAGTCCCCCTCAAGGACGCTACATGAACGCGGTGGCGGAGGTCCGAACGACACTCGGCCCGCACGAGCTACTGCGCGTCCTCCTTGAGCTCGAGCAGAGGTTCGGGCGCCGGCGGACCGTTTCCTCGGGCCCGAGGACCCTCGACCTGGACCTGCTGCTTTACGGCGACGCCGTGATCAACACGCCGCGCCTTCAAGTGCCGCATCCCAGGATGCACCGACGGCGTTTCGTGCTGGAGCCCCTCTGCGACCTCGCGCCGGAGGCGATGCACCCCACCCT
>JAUWZH010000068.1 GCA_030615435.1 Candidatus Brocadiaceae bacterium
CGCACAGTTCGAGCGGGAGCTGCTGGTGGAGCGCATCACGGAGGGACACCTGAGCAGGCTGAAGGCGCGTGACTGGTCGTGCGGGCCGGTGCCCTACGGCTACCGGAAAGAGGATGGCAAGCTGGTCGAGAAACCCAAGGAGGCCGAGGTGGCCCGGCGCATCTTTCGTCTGTTTCTCCGAATCAGGACATACAAAGGGGTGGCCCGAAAGCTGAACGAGGAGGGCTTGCCAGGGCCTCGCGGATCGCGCTGGTATGCCGAGACGGTCAAGGGCATCCTCGGAACCCCCTCTACGCAGGCTGCAATGTCTATGGGCGGCACGCCAAGGCAGACACGAAGTTCAAGCCTCGCGAGGAGTGGATGGTACTGCCTGGGATGAGGGAGGCGCTGGTCTCGCCAACGGCTTTCGAGCGCGCACAGCATGACCGGCGTGCGGTGGTCGTCTGCGTGGCGTCGAGTGATTGAGAGTTGGCCACGGACTACTTCAGCACAAGGGGCTATTCGCCCTTGCCGTCGAGGCGCGCCAGCGCCGTCCGGTAGGCCTTCGTGATTCGGGGATCCGCAATTGCCTCGCCGATGGCAAGGGCGGCTACGAGGCACTCCCTGGCGGGCTTCGTCTCCCCGAGACGCGCGTAAGCGAGGCCAAGGTTGCCCAGCCGATTCCCTTCACCCCGCCGGTCGCCGATTTCCCGGCTGATCTTCAGCGCTTGCTGCTGATGCTCGATTGCCTTCTGCACTTCCCCGAGGTCAGCATAGGCGTTCCCCAGGTTGCCCAGCCGATTCCCTTCGCCCCGCCGGTCGCCGATCTCCCGGCTGATCTTCAGCGCTTGCTCATAGTACTCGATCGCCTTCTGCACTTCCCCGAGACGCAGGTAGGCGCTCCCCAGGTTGCCCAGGTCGTTCCCCTCGCCCCGACGGTCGCCGATCTCCCGGTGGATCTTCAGCGTTTGCTCATAGTACTCGATCGCCTTCTGCACTTCCCCGAGGTCAGCATAGGCGAGGCCCAGGCCGCCCAGGGCCTTCCCTTCCATCCCACGATCGCCGATCTCCCGGGCGATGACCAGCGCCTGCTGGTAGTGCTCGATCGCCTTCTGCACTTCCCCGAGACGCACATAGGCGTTCCCCAGGTTGCCCAGGGCGCTCCCTTCCATCCCACGGTCGCCGATCTCCCGGCTGATCTTCAGCGCCTGCTGGTGATACTCGATCGCCTTCTGCACTTCCCCGAGGTGAGCATAGGCCAGACCCTGAGTGCCGAGGAGGCGTCCGACCAGGGCTGGGGACATGGCTTGGCGGACGCGAGGCTCTTCAAAGGGATTGAGCCGGGCTAGAGCGTCCCGGACCCGCCCCCGGTTCCGTAACCAGCCGGCGGCCGACCCCAGCAGCTCATAGGCGCGGTCGTACTCCCCGCACTCGAACAGGTAGTGGCCGGCGTCCAGGTCGTCGCCCAAGGTGGTGGACGCGGCCGCTCGCCGCTCCAGCAGCGTCCCCACACGGCGGCAGGTTTCGAGCCTGAGGGCTTCTAACTCCTCCTCAGCAGCTCGCTCGCGCACGAAGCGTGCCGTGGCGGGATGGACTTCGTAGAGCGTGGCCGGCCGCCCGTCTCCCTCCACTGCCAGCTCGCCCAGCAGCGAGACCCGGCGTAGCGTCTGTGCAGTGGCCTCGACGGCCGCCTTCTCCGCATCCCGATCGCCGTGGCACTCAACCAGCAGGTCCCAGTCCCACGGCGACACCATGAAGGTCATTCGGGTAAGCATGCGCCGGGCTGGAGCATCGAGAACCCGCTGCCAGAGCTGTTCCAGCATCAGATCCTGGGTGAGCTTGCCTTGTACGTCGGCGAGGGCCGGGGCAATGATCTCTTCCCACTCAGCGTCCGCTTCCTCATCCGTCACGGCCGGCAGGCGCTCGCCGTATCGGTCTTCCCACTGGCGCAGGCTCTCGCCAAGCAGGCCATCCAGGAACTCTACGGCCCTCGGATGCCCGGCGAGGCGCTCGACCAGCTGGACACGGCTGCGTATGGCCAGGCGCCGGAGAGCCGGGAACCAGCCCATCATCCGGAACAGCGCGTTGGCCGTCATCGGCGGCACGGGCACCCGTGCGTCGCGAAAATCGCCGTGACGATAACGACAGCTCCCCACCAATACCAGGCTGCCGGTCCCGCTCTCCGCGGCCGTGCGCAGCATCTGCCATATCTTCCGCACCTCCTCCTCCCGCCATTCGCCGAACAGGTCGGGGTCCTCGTATTCCGGGCCGTGCAGAAGCGACTCCATGTTGTCGAGATGGACGACCAGAGAGATGTCCCGCTCCTGGAGCAAACCCAGATAGGCGCCGAACCGGTCCGACTCGCTAGCGTCGACCATGCGGTCGACCGCTCCGGCGACGTCGGACCACCGGGCGCCGAAAAGCTCCTGGCCGAGGTCTGAGAGCCGCGCAGTCAACTGGTGGGCTTGGTCGGGCGAGTCCTCGATCTCGCGGCACCACACGTTCAGCACAGTGCACGGTCGGGGGAGCATGTCGAGGAAACGGAAGGCCAGAGTGGTCTTGCCCAAGCCGCCCATGCCCTGGAAGACGAAGACGCGCCTGCCTTCGCGCCACATGCGCCTGAGCCGTCTGAGCTGCCGTCGGCGGCCGATGAATCCGGTCGCAAGCTGCTGGCGCTCCTTTGGGCCCCGGAAGCGACGCTGGAGCGCCTCCTCGCGGTGGCGGATGAAGCCGCGCGGTATCGGGCGACTGAGCGGGTTGTCCGGGCCGCGGTGATAAAGAACCATCTGGGCCCACGCGAAGGGGAAGCGCCGTGCGATAGGCGGGGCGCCCGCGGCCTTGTGGACGGACTTCACCACAGTGGCTGCGCCCTCGACCAGCGTCCGACGCGCCATCCGAACGGCATGCGTTGTTGTCCGTCCCTCTGCGATCTGGGAGTAGAACACATCCTCCGCCTCGGTGGACAGAACGTCGAGGATCGGACCGAAATACCCCACCACCTGCGTGACCCCCTGGCGGTGGAGCTCGGCGGCAGAGACCGAGCTGCCGGGCGCGCCCTCGTCGGGCGAAGCGGGCGTGTTCCCGTGACAACTCGCCAGGTAGAAGAAGGACGGAAGTCTGCCGTCCGTACGTGCCCGCACTTCGGAAACAAGCTTCGCCACCGCCACGGGCTCGGGTCCGCCCTCGTTGTTCTCGAAGCAAAGGGCGCCGGGCTCGCCGTGGCCGCTGAAGTGGACGCCGATGGGGACACAATGCTCGATGGCATCGGTCAGGTCGGCCAGCGTGCCCAGATCGGTCATGGTGACGTTGACGTGCTCGTAGAGCGCTCGCAGGACGCGGTAGCTCTCAGCTTCGTAGTCCAGGTAGCCGCCGTGCCCTTCCGGGGCGGACACGTTTACGACGAGGCTCAGGTGCCGATCGGGTATGGGAATCTCTGGCGGGCAACCGTGAAGGGCGGGCGTCGTCCGGACCAGGTCGACCATCGCCTCCCGCACGGCAAACCGTCGGTCCAGACGCAGAAGCTCCCAGGGGAGAGACAGGATGAGGTCGTCGGAGCTCTCGACGATCACAAGGGGCAGCTCGTCGCCGCCCAGGATGTGGTCGTGATCCCCTTCTGCCAGAAGGGCGTCGGTCAATGCCTCGCCCAGGCGCATGGCGCAGGCCGTCAGGTCAGCCCTATCCTTGTCCGTGTCGGCCGGCTGGTCGCCGAGACGGGCGAACTCCCTGAGGGCGAGCGCGAATGGGACGTTGCCCTTCCAGGGCGCGTCGACGGTCCGCGCCCCTCCAGGACCCTCGATGCGCCAGGAGAGGCGGTCATCGGGGGCGAACTCCACCCTGAAGTGCAGCCGGCGGGTCTCCGGCCTCACGCCCAGTCTTCGGACCAGTTCGGAGATCAGGGCGGGGATGTCCTCGTACTCCTGCACGAGGCAGGGCCGGGTGTTCGCCTCCTTCAGGAGGGCTCGCCGCTCTTGCGGAATGGCCAGCCAATCCGCCTCCCGCATGACAGTGGCGCAGGCAAGGAGGGCCCTCCTGCGCTCGGGACCGACCTCGTGCAACCAGTCCAGCAGTCTGGGATCGTTCATCCCGCAGCCGAAGAACACGATCGAACGCCTCGGCAGCCACAGGTCCAGCCAGGCGGTGAGGCGACCGTACGTGTGCTCGAACTGTTCGTAGCTTCGCCCCGTCAGGATGCTCCTGCCGAAGTCCGTGACGTCCCCATGGACCTTGTAGAGCGGTAGTGTGCCGTCAGCCGGCTCGATGTCGATGTTCTGCTCGAGTCTGACCGGAAGGTAAGGCTTGCTGATCGCCTTCAGCGAGTCTTCGAGAAGCTCGTCGTAATTCGTGGTGAGAATAGCGTGCCAGGGGAGTCGAACGAGCTCCTCGTGAACAAGGGCGTGCGGCTTATGGCTGAATTCGACGCTCAGCACCTTGCGGAGCTCGCCTTCGCCATTCGCCTCGACGAAAGCGTCGATCAACTCGAAGCCGGTAAGCGTCTCGGGCAGGTCGACAAGGCTTCCGCGTCGGCACCTCTCGGCCAACTGGGATAGGCTGGGATATCCCGCCGGGATCGACATCCCGGCCCCGACCCAGAGAATGGGACGACGATCCGCATGGGCCATGCCCCGCTCCAACAGGGCAAGCAGGCGTTTGCCCCCGTCCAGGCCTTCAATCTCCACGCAATGTGCCCTCCGTTGGCCGGAATGGGATTATTGTCCGTCTGGGGGCGATTGTCAAGGCTGACGAACATGGCCCTGGGAGGAAGCGACAGGGAGCCAACGCAAGTGATCCTCTCCCTCTCCTGTCGGAGCCGCCCGCCTGTGCAGGCGAAGCCACTGCCGGAGTCCGTGAGGTGTCAAGGAGGAACGCGCTGCCGGGAGCGTAGTATCCTTGAAAGCGAACAGGCGCGCGGTACGACGCTCAAGGGCACCTCCATGAACCCTCTCTGCGCGGGCTGCAACGTCTACGGGCGCCACGAGAGCGGGGACACGCGAGTGAAGGAGTCCGACGAGTGGATGGTGGTTCCAGGCATGCGAGAACCCTGGTAGAGCTGGAGGTGTTCAACAAAGTGGAGCAGATCATCGGGGAGAAGCGGGGCAACAGGGCGGAGCCCCGAGAGCGGCAGAAATACCCGCTGACACGGCTTGCGAAGTGCGGCAAATGCGGGGGCCCCATGTGCGGTAAGACCAGCCGCAAGGAGGGGAGTATTTGCCGCTACTACGTGTGCAGTCGGAGCGGGCATCGTGGCAAGGCTTACTGTCCGGGGATCTCAGTGGATGCCGATCGTCTTGAGGAGGTTGTGCTTGCAAAGCTCCGTCAGCTGGCCGAAGAGGGTGAGCGGGCAACCCCTGTGTGGAAGGAGCAGCGCCCGGCCGACTGTCAGACCGAAGAAGGCCGTGCCGGGCGGAAAGCGCTCGACCGGCTGAAGTGCCGGATGGCCAAGCTGTTTGAACTCTACGAACTGGGCGAGATCGGCAAGGACGAGTTCGAGGGGCGGATTGCCAAGATGAAGGCGGAGCGGGAAAGGCTGCAGGACGCGTCTGCATCCAAGGCCCAGCGCTCTGTGCCTGGGCAAGCATCCCAGGGCGCCGATCGTGGGGCTGCAGCGGGCGACCCAGTGGGCCCTTTCCGAAGAGCCGGGGTGCGGGAGGTCGTCGTCAGGGAGACTATTGCCGAACTCATGCCTCTCGATGCGACCGGTCAAGCGAATGTCCCGATCTCGGTCAGCTTGGCCCCGCACTGCGACACGAGCACCTCTGGCGGGAAACTGAAGCACTGGCGGCTCTCCGCCGGGCTGCACCAGAAGGATGTGGCTGAGATGCTCGGCGTGCACGTCCAAAGCGTGCGGAATTGGGAGAAGGGGCGGTGTCAGCCGAGCCAGACTGCGGCTGATCGCGCTCAGCGGCTGACCTTCTCCACAGTGGGCGCAGGGAAGACATCCCGAGGGCGCCTTGCACCGAAGAACGATGCCCTCCTATGGTTAGTCCTCTGAGGCTCTTAGTCTATTTCATCTGCCCATCAACACAGAATGGCGCGTTCAATATGGCCTTTGTCCTGCAAAAAGCTCCTCAATCTCCGCCATTTGCTGGTGGGAAAGACGACGGTTGGCCTAGTAGTTCAGCCGCGCCTCCCCAAGCCTTCACGTTGATCAACTAGGCCTACCACCTCATCCTGGGGCTGGAGGCCAGCATCCAGGCATAGAACGGCGGGTCGTCGCCACCCGCTACACCTGGCAGTCAGCGGCCCTCACCGACGGCCGGGAGTACCGCTTCGTGGTGCGCATCGCCACCGCCCCCTGGCCCGCCGGCATCGAGACCAAGAACACCGATCAGTATGCCGCTACGCCAGACAGCATCAGTCCGGCACTTTCCATTGTGGCTGCGCGGCTCATGTGAACCGGCACCACGAATGGGGGAGCCGCGTGCCTGAAGGCGCGGGTTGCTCCCCGCGTTGAAATCCCGTCGCGGAGGCTCTACAATCATGGCGCGACGGCGGGGAATGAGCAGAGGACTATCCAGGAACGGCCGGAGAGGCTGGCATGGCGAAGAAGAAGGACAAGAGGATGACGGAACGCGTGGCGCGGACATCGGGCGACCTCCTGGCCGATCAGGTTGACCGGCTGAAGGCGTTCTTCCCTGAATGTGTGGGCGAGGGGAAGGTTGACTTCGAGAAGCTCAAGGCCACGCTGGGTGAGATCGTGGATGGCTCGCCGGAGCGGTACTCGTTCACCTGGGCGGGGAAGCGGGGCGCGATCCGGCTGCTTCAAGTGCCCAGCCGGGCCACGCTCGTACCATGCGGCGAGGATTCGGTCGACTTCGAGGAGACGAGGAACGTCTTTATCGAATGGGAGAACCTGGAAGTCCTGAAGCTTCTGTACCGGGGCTACGCCGGCCGGGTGAAGATGATCTACATCGACCCTCCGTATAACACGGGCAACGACTTCATCTACAGTGACGATTACGCCGATCCCCTGGGCCGGTATCTGGAATTGACAGAGCAAGCGGACGAGGCCGGCAACCTGCTGACTTCGAACCCCGAAACGAGCGGCCGCTATCACTCAGCGTGGCTCTCCATGATGTACCCGAGGCTCTTCGTGGCCCGGCAACTGCTGACTGAAGACGGCGTGATATGCGTTAGCATCGACGATCACGAGGTCGAGAACCTGAAGCTGTTGCTTAACGAGGTCTTCGGCGAGGAGAACTTCGTGGCGCAAGTGACAGTCGTCAACAATCCGAAGGGGCGGGTGTTGAAAGAGCACTTCGCTGTTTGCCACGACTTCGTTCTCGTCTATTCTCGTTCTGCTCTCTCGGAAGAGCTGGGAATCGACAAGAGCGAAGAGGAGATCGCCGAGCAATATCCATACAAAGAGAACGGACGACGCTATCGAGAGCTTGAGCTGCGCAACACACATCGTCAGTTCAACCGCAAGACCAGGAAGAACCTCTGGTATCCGCTGTATGTTGATGCATCGGACGGTTCCGTTTCGCTCGAGCGAGCGGATGCATTGGAGGAGGTGTGGCCTCTTTGGGATGACGGACTTGAGGGTTGTTGGACCTGGAGTCGGCACAAGGTCGCACGCGAGTCTCCTTCTCTCCTCGGAAGGCTCGTGGGTGGCAAGTGGAAGGTCTTCCGAAAAGCCTTCGCTGAGAACGTGGCGGGAGTGGTGGTTCGCAAGAAGCTCAAGACCGTGTGGACGGAGCGTCAGTTTCACACAGAAGTCGGCCAGGCTGAATTCGACGAACTCATCCCAGGTCGCATTTTTGAGGCACCCAAACCAGTGGGGCTCGTCAAGCAGCTGGTGGAGCTGTGTACGGACAAGAATGAGGATGCCTTGATCATGGATTTCTTCGCGGGCTCGGCAGTGACAGGGCACGCCAGCTTGTCTCTTTCGAGGGAGGACGGGGGTTGCCGTCGGTTTGTCCTCGTCCAACTGCCCGAGCCCACGGCCGAGGCCTCAAACGCCAGGAGCCAGGGATTCGGGACGATCTCCGACATCGGCAAAGAGCGTATTCGCCGCGTCATCAAGAAGCTGGAGTCCGAGAAGACACGACTCGGATTCGAAGAGAATGATGAGCGGACTGAAGACCTGGGTTTCCGCGTATTGAAGCTGACGGAGAGCAACTACCGGAACTGGTCCGGCGTGGAGGAGAAGGATGAGGATGCGCTGCTCGAACGGATGGAGGAGTTCACGGACCCGTTGCTGCCGGGCTGGAAGCCGGAGCGCGTGATCTGGGAGGTGGCCATCAAGAAAGGCTTCAGCCTGACGAGTCGGATCGAGAAGCTGGCCGATGTTGACGGGAACACCGTCTACCTGGTCACCGACCCCGACAGAGAGCAGTGCTTCCACATTTGTCTCGACGACAAGCTAGAAGAAGCGACTGTCAGGACGCTGGGGCTGGATAAGGAAGACATGTTCGTCTGCCGCGACGTCGCCCTGACCGACGAGCTGGCGGCAAACCTGGCGCTCCAGTGCCGACTAAGAACCATCTAAGGAGCGTGTTTTGGATTGGAGCAATCTACTGAGCGGCGCCTTCGGCGCGATCGTGGGCGCGTGGGCAGCCATTTTCTTTCAGCGGAGGCACGACCAGAAGAAGGCGTTGGAACAGGCTAGATTCAACGTCTACATGATGCTTCTTGACCTTTGGCAAAGGCACTTCCGGATCACGTCAGCAGAGGTCCACGGCGAGCAGGCAAGCGACCAGGTGAGACTTGAGTTTGATCGGCAGCGATGGCGTATAGCCGATGAACTGCGCAAAGCCGACGATCTTGAGGAAGGTGAGCCGCTCCTTAGGGCCATGTTCAGCCTTGCCTTTAAATCGGAAAAGGACCGCGCAGACGCGCTTGACAAGGTCATCAAGCAGCTCTCCGAACGCGTCAATCCCCGCTATGGGCGGGTCATCAGGGAGATCAGCGAAGAAAACCAGAAGCTAATGGCAACGGACTTCGAGAAGTACAGGCGCCGAGACGATAAGGTGCGTGGACCGTGAGATTCAGGTTCGACCCCAATCAGGAGTACCAGCTCGAGGCCATCCGGTCGGTGGTCGATCTGTTTGACGGCCAGCCATTCATGCGCGGGGGCATGCAGTTCAAGAGCGGAACCATCGCTCTGTCCGCCGTCGCTAACCGGCTGGACCTGAGCGAAGCCGATCTGCTGGCTAACCTCCAGGAGGTCCAGAACGGCAACCGAATCACGCCGGACGCCGAGCTGAAGCTGATCGAGGAGCCCATCGAGACGGCCGAAGGCGAGACAGGGGCGCGGTTCATGAACTTCTCGGTCGAGATGGAGACGGGCACAGGGAAGACCTACGTCTACCTGCGGACGGCGCTCGAGTTGAACGAGCTCTACGGGATGCGGAAGTTCGTCATCGTCGTGCCTTCGGTCGCGATCCGCGAAGGCGTGCTCAAGACGCTCCAGGTCACCGAAGACCACCTGAAGCGACTCTATGGGAATCCGGTGTACAGTTACCAGGTGTACGACTCCGCGAACCTGAGCCAGGTCCGCCAGTTCGCCATGTCGGACGCAGTCGAGGTCATGGTCATGACCATCGACTCGTTCAACAAGACGGCGAACGTGCTGCGCCGAAGCACCGACCGACTCCAGGGCGAGACGCCGATCCACCTCATCCAGGCGGCGCGGCCGATCCTGATACTGGACGAGCCACAGAACATGGAGAGCGAGAAGAGCATCGCCGCTCTGGCGTTGCTCGATCCGCTGTTCGCCCTCCGGTATATCGCCACGCATCGGAACACGTACAACCTTGTCTATCGCCTGACACCCGCGCAGGCCTACCAGGAGGGGCTGGTCAAGAAGATCGAGGTGGCGTCGGTGATGCAGCAGGACGACGAGAATCTGCCGTACGTCCGCATCGACGACATCCGCACGCGGAAGACGCAGGTCTCCGCCCGCGTGGCCGTACACAAGTTGATGAAGGACGGCACCGTCAAGGAGCGGACGGTCACGGTGAAAGCGGGCGATTCTCTGGCAGAGAAGGCGAACCGGTCCGACTATGAAGCGTTCCAGGTTGACGAGATCAACCCCGGCGGGCAGTTCGTGCGGTTTGCGAACAATGTGGAGTTGAGCCTGGGCGGGGAGCTGGGGGCGGACAAGGAAGCCATCTTCGACGCACAGATACGCTACACCGTCGAGGAGCACTTCCAGAAGCAAGCCCGGCTTAGGCCGCAAGGCATCAAGGTCATCTCGCTGTTCTTCATCGACCGGGTGGCCAACTACGCGGAAGAGGGCGGCGTCATTCGCCGGCTGTTCGATCGGGCGTTCGACGAACTGAAGCTTGGACATCCCGAATGGGAGGGATTGTCCGCTGAGGAAGTGCAGGCAGCCTATTTTGCTGAGCAGCGGCGGCGGAGCGGCGAGGTGGAGTTGCTCGAATCGAAGACCGGCGAGACCCAGCGCGACGTCGAAGCGTATGAACTCATTATGAAGGACAAAGAGACGCTGCTGAGCTTCCCGGAGAATGTGGCGGACGAGGACGGACGAAGAAAGGCGCGGGTGTGCTTCATCTTCTCGCACTCGGCGCTGCGGGAGGGGTGGGACAACCCGAACGTCTTCCAGATCTGCACGCTGAATCAGACGGCCTCGCCGACAAAGAAGCGCCAGGAGGTCGGACGGGGCGTTCGCCTGGGCGTCGACCAGGAAGGGAACCGACTCCAGGACGAGCGGGTCAACATACTGACTGTGGTCGCGAACGAGAGCTATGCGCGATACGTCCAAAGCCTTCAGGACGAGATCGCCTACGAGTACCGGGAGGCCATCGAGACACGTTACGGCAAGCCGATAGGCGACCTGACCGACGCCGAGCGGCGAAAGGTCGAAGAGGAATATGGCGAGAGCATCCTGCCGCCGA
>JAUWZH010000300.1 GCA_030615435.1 Candidatus Brocadiaceae bacterium
TTGATGGGGGCGACCGTATCGAAGACTTCGTAGAGGCGGCCCGGCCTGTCTTCAGTGCCGAAGTCCTCAAGCGCTTCTTCCCAGGTAGGCCAGTAGAGCCCGCCGACCTGTGCGCTATTCGCCCTTGAATCGCACCGCAGCCCTCTGAGCGACGCGTATAATCTTGTCAGCCGATGCGGCATCCTGGGGACAAGCAGCGACTCCTATCCGAGAGTCCAGGTAACCGACCCAACCCTTTACGCCCAAATCCAGCTTATAGTGCGCGATGGCCTTTCCGATAACGGAGGCCGTGGGTTTCGCCTCTTCGGGCTCTGTGCCAGGCAGCACAACAACGAACTCGTCCCCGCCCATGAAGGCTACCACCCCTGCCTCCGGAGTGCTGCTCTGTATCGTCTTTGCCACATCCTTTAACACAAGGTCTCGCATTAAGTGGCCAAAATTCTGGTTCACCAGGTCAAGGTTCTCCATGCCCACGTATATGACTGCGGTCGGCCGTCCTGTCTGGGTGAGCGTTTCGCACTCTCTCTGGAGCAAAGCCATCACGTAATCCAATGTCTTGACGCCCGTGTTGGGGTCCGTAGCGGCCCATTCTTCCACCAATTGTCTCCTGTCAGCTGCCAGGCACCATACAGAATGGAAAGCATAACTTGTCGTGGTGAAAGACCATAGTAAGAGTGGAGGATACAGGCGGAAGATGACATGCAGCGAGGCCCCCGGACGGACGAAGAAAACGAGGTTTACGAGCAGAAGCACAGACAGGGCCATGGAGCCGAGGAATATGTTCCTCATACGCCTCTCCACGACTCTTGTGCTCTCCATGTGTTCTATGCTGGACTCGTCCACAGAATTGCCCATTGCTCTTGTCCTCCCACTTTCTTGTCTCTGTCAAGGCAAGAACATGTGCGACGTGTAATCATGAGAATGCGGCCATTCGTCTTGACCTCGCCCGAGGCATTCCAGGCCACGCCTTCGCAAATGCCTGGGCGGACAGCTCCGTTCGATCTTCTTGGATTGGGCCGATACCACTTCTCAACGCGCCTCTTCCTTAGTCTTCTCCCGCATGCGGCGCAGTTCTGGCAGAACCTTCATGAAGACATCAGCGATACGGGGGTCAAAATGCGAGCCCCGACCATCAGTGATGATTTCCAGCGCTTCTTCCTCGGACAGGGCCGGCCGATAGACCCGATCATGCACAAGGGCATCGTAGACGTCCAGAATGGCAACGATGCGCGCTGCCTCCGGGATATCCCCCTCAGAGAGTCCCTTGGGGTAACCCGAGCCGTCCCATCTCTCGTGGTGGTACAACGCGATATCGCAGGCCAAGTCCAGCAGGGGAATGCCGCTTCCGTCAAGAATGCGCGCCCCAATGGTTGTGTGGGTCATCATGATCTCGAACTCCTCCTTGGTGAGGCCTCCGGGTTTCATAAGGATGGAGTCCGGGGTACTGATCTTGCCGAGGTCGTGCATGGGCGCCGCCAAGCGGAGCATCTCCCCATATCCCACGGGACAGCCCATCTCCCTTGCGATCTCCTCCGAATAGAGGCCGATGCGTTTGACATGTGCACTTGTTTCATCGCTGTGGTATTCCTGGGCCGCCATCAGCCGCAGGCAAATCTCCTCCTGCGAGGTCCGGATGTCCCTTGTCTGCTCGCGTACCTGCTCCTCCAGGCGCTGTTCGTATTTCAGGCTCTCCAGCACCAGCCGACGGCGCTCCAAAGCATTCACCACGTTGATGACTACTTCATTCCGCTCAAACGGTTTCACCACGTAGCCGTAAGCGCCCAGTTCCAACGCTTGAATCGCAGTCTCACGGTCGTCCACGCCCGTCACCATGATGACGGCCAACTCATGAGCAAACCTTCCTTTCACCCTGGTGAGGAGTTCGATTCCAGACTTGCCGGGCATCTTGATGTCGCACACAGCCAGCGAGAAACTGCCGTGTTCAAGCAGTTTCCAAGCTTCCTCGGCGTTGGTTGCGATTTCGCATTGGTACCCTTCCCCCCCCAGCCAACGGGAGAGAATATCGCATATGTATGGCTCATCGTCAACGATAAGAATCCGGATTGCGGAATCCGGACCGCGGATTAGGGACTTCATCATTGCTGATCTCTCCTGGCTCTGGCAGTCTTGATGGATGGAATAGCAATCGCCAGAAGCTGATCCGCTTCTTTGACGAGTGATTCCACCTTCTGTGCTTTGACGATTCCACTCTCAACCAGTAACTCCATTCAATACGAAGATTCATCCACCTCTTCTTCAACAGTGTCCATCTTTGAGATGAAATCCACGCAGGATTTGGCTCTGCACGCAGCGCGGTAGCTTGCGCCTACTGCAATGCCCGAACGCAACAGTTGGCGCGCAATCACGTCACAAGGGTGCTCCTTCGGAAGAGATTGAACCAGGCGACTAACGCAAAGCGCAGACTGCTTAGTCCTGCCCCTCATTTGATTCGCATCCACCGTGTTTGCCCTCTCTCACTTTGCCACTCCGCAATCCGCATTCCGCAATCAACTGTCCAGTACCTCCCGGACTCTCCGCGCCAGGGCGTCGGGTGAGAAGGGTTTCTGCAGAAAGGCCGTACCGGACTCCAGCACGCCGTGGTGGGCAATGGCATTGTCGGCATAACCGGAGACATACATGACTTTGAGAGTGGGATGCCCGGCAGCAAGACGCTCGTAGAGTTCGCGGCCGCTGCGCTCAGGCAGGATCACATCCGACAGCAGGAGCGCGACATCCGCGCCATGCTGCTCAAACAACTTTTCCGCCTCCCCCGGCGAAGATGCCGTCAGAACTGTGTACCCCTTCTGCTCGAGGACACGTCCTACCAAGGCGAGAATCGCCCCCTCATCCTCGACAAGGAGAATAGTTTCGGTGCCCCTGCGGGCTTCTTCTGCCTGTTTCCTGGGTCCCACAGCCACGGCCTCGCCCTCGGCTCCAACACACGGCAGGTAAACCTTGAACGCCGTTCCTTTTCCGAGCTCACTGTACACCCAGATGTTTCCGCCGTGTTGCTTCACAATGCCATAGACCGTGGCCAGGCCCAGGCCGGTGCCTTTGCCCGATTCCTTGGTAGTGAAAAAGGGCTCGAACACGCGCCCTTGCGTCTCTTCATCCATCCCGCAGCCGGTGTCGGTGACGGCAAGCATTACGTAAGGGCCAGGCGTGACCCCGACATGAGCGTTAGCGTACTCTTGGCCCAGCACCACGTTGGCCGTCTCGATGGTCAGCTTCCCGCC
>JAUWZH010000108.1 GCA_030615435.1 Candidatus Brocadiaceae bacterium
GCAAAGAGGATCGGGCAGAGCGCAGCCGTCAGGGCCGCCTGGCCCAGCGCGCCGCCGAGCAGTGTGCCCCAGTGTGCCGCCTGCGAGGCCAGCGCCACTGCTGTCGCCTGCGCCACCCCGCAGAACAGCACGAACAGGAACACCAGCAACACGTCCACGAGGATCTTCTCACGGTAGATACGATCCCTGAACGCCAGCATCCCCGCCGCGGCGGCCACCAGTACCAGGGCGCTGCCGCCGAGCCGTCCGGATGAGGCAAGATCTCGAAGCATCCCGATGGCCAGTGCGCCCCAGAGAGCGCCCCTTGGACTGGCTTCCAGGGCGAGAAACGCCGCGAGCAGATACAAGAGGTCAGCGCGCAGAAAGCCGTACGAAAACCGGTGCGCGACCGCCACCTGGATCAGAAACATCGCGGCCGCGCAAACGATCAGCCTCCCCTTTCTGATGATGACGATCTCCGTCGCGAGCACTCCCCTGTGGCTGCAAGCATGGCAACTGAAAGGGCCATTGCGCCCCACGCTGCCCATGATGCCGCAGCAAAGCCGCCCGTGTCAACCAGGGATGCTTTCCGGGAAGCCGTATCCCGTGCGCAGGTTGATCCCGGCACTCAAGCTGGCAACAATAGTGTGAAAGCCCCCACGCAAAGCGAAGGATCGGCGGGGCTGCCGGAGTGCTGCTGGTCTGCCGGGGCGCCCGCCTGGGGCTCACGTGGAAGGCAAGGGCGGGCTATGAGGGAGCGTGAAACCGGCGAGGGGCGCGGCGATCATCACGGGGCCGCCGTGGACTTGTGCGCAGGCGTTTGGGCGGTATGATACATTCCCGATGATGAGTGAGGATGCCTTCAGGTCCTTGCGGAGGGTTTCATGAGCGGAATCTTCGGCGTGGCGTCGGAATCAGACTGCATGGACGACCTGTATTATGGGACTGATTACCAGTCGCACCTCGGCACCGAGTTCGCCGGCATGGCAGTGATGCTTAGTGAGGGGCGCGGCGAGGTTCACCGCGAGATTCACCGTATCGCACACGGCCAGTTCAAGAACCTCCTCCACGGGTTCTACGAGGAACACAGCGCCAGGATGGGAGTAGGCGCGATAACGAGTGCCGCGCCGCAGCCCATCGTCGTGGAAACGAGATTCGGCACTCTTGCCCTCGTCACGACAGGGCTGATCACTAACAGTGACAGCCTGAGGTCGGAGCTGATCGGACAGGGCGCAGCATTCAGCGAAATCCAGGAGGGCCGGGCAAACCAGAGCGAGCTGGTCGCCAAGATGATCGCACTGGGAAAGGATGTCCCGGGCGGCATTGAGAACGTGTTCGACAGAATCGAGGGGTCGGTGAGCCTGTTGCTCATGACAGAGAATGGCATCTATGCCGCCTGCGACCGGGCCAGCAGGCTGCCCCTTGCGATCGGAAGGCGCGACGGAACGTGGGCTGTCTCGAGCGAGACCTGCGCTTTCAGCAACCTGGGTTTGAGCGTGCAAAAATACGTTCAGCCGGGAGAAATCGTCTTCTTCGATTCATCCGGCTTGAAAGACACCGCGGGGAGGAGCGGCACAAAGAGGACGTGCGCCTTCCTTTGGATCTACATCGGCTACCCGGCTTCCGCTTACAACGGCGTGGCCGTAGAGCCGGTTCGCGAACGCTGTGGGCAGGCGCTTGCACGCAAGGAGACCGTCGAGGCCGACCTGGCTTCGGGGGTGCCCGACAGCGGCACGGGACACGCCATCGGCTATGCCATGGAGAGCGGACTGCCGTTCCGCAGGCCACTGGTAAAATACTCGCCGGGTTACGGGCGCAGTTACACGCCGCCCTCGCAGGAAGTTCGCGACCAAATTGCCAGGATGAAGCTCATTCCCATCGAGGAGATCATCCGCGACAACCGGGTGGTCCTCTGTGAGGACTCAATCGTGCGAGGCACGCAACTGCGCAACCTGACGATCCGCAAGCTCTGGAGCGCCGGCGCTGCCGAGGTCCACATCCGCGTTGCCTGCCCGCCACTGATGTTCCCCTGCCGCTACGCCCTCTCGACCCGTTCCCCACACGAGCTCGCCGCCCGCCGCGCCATCCGGGCCCTCGAAGGCCCGGACATCGAGGACGTGAGCGAATACCTCGATCCCGCAAGCGAGAAGTACGGGCAGATGGTCGAGTGGATCAGGAACGATCTGAACTGCACCAGCCTCGCGTATCTCACGCAGGAGGAGATGGTCGAAGCGATCAGGTTGCCGGGAGACCACCTCTGCACGCACTGCTGGGACGGGAACGAGTGAGACGTTCCTGATTGCGGGTCTGGCATTTCGCCCACAGTCTGCCGTCGAGAATCGAGAGACTCCTGCGCACCGTATGTGCCCGTCGCGAGGAGCGGAAATGCGTTCCTCTGAGAAACCGCAGGACATACTCGACAGCGAGGTCCGGTTTCTCAAGGGCGTGGGACCGCGGCGGGCGGAAATGCTCTCCCGACCCGCCCTCAGGACAGTGAGAGACCTGCTGTTCCACCTGCCGCGCGGCTACGAGGACCGCCGCCAGGTGAAGAAGATCGGCGCCCTGAGGGCCGGCGAGAAAGCCGTCATCAGAGGGCATATCCTGGACGCCGAGCTGCGCCGCACGCACAGGGGGCGAGGCCCGGGCATCCTGGAGGTGACGGTCGGCGACGAGACCGGAATCCTTGCCCTTACCTGGTTCAACGCAAAGCACGACTGGCTCAGCTCCTTCCCGCAGGGCGAGCCCATCGTCGCTTACGGTGAGATGCAGCACTATCACGGCCCGCAGATGGTCGCGCCCGACTACCAGGTCGGCCCGTCTCGGGAGGGTTCGAGCAAGTTCGGATGCATCCTGCCGCTCTATCCGCTCACCGAGGGCATCTCCCAGAGGGTGATGCGCAAGATCATCCGCCAGGCTCTTGAGGCGGGAGCCTACCGTGTGCCGGACATCTTCCCCGAGCGCCTCCGCGCGGAGAAAGACTTCCCACCCGTGGGCGAGGCGCTGTGGCAGGTCCATTTTCCCGAGGCAATGGAACAGGCCGCGCGCGCGCGGCGACGCCTCGGCTACGAGGAGCTTCTGGTCTTCCAGGCAGCCTTCGCCATACATCGCGCGCACGTGCGGCAGAGCCCGGGCATCGCCTTCAAGGTCGGCCCCAACGTGGATCGCCGAATCCGCCGTCTGTTCCCCTTTTCCCTCACCGACGCGCAAGACCGCGTGATCGGCGAGCTGGCCGCTGACATGCGTTCCGAGCGCCCGATGAACCGCCTGCTCCAGGGAGATGTTGGCAGCGGGAAGACCGTGATCGCCCTTTACGCGATGCTCGCCGCGCTGGCCGAGCGCAGCAAGGGCTACCAGGCGGCCCTCATGGCGCCGACCGAAGTGCTGGCCGAACAGCACTATCTGACGCTGGAGTCCCTCCTTGAGAAGGCCCGCGTGCGAACCATGCTTCTGAGCGGCGCTCGCGCGGGCAACCGAGTCAGCAAGCTCCGCCGCATCGGCGCCGGTGAGGTGGACCTGGTGATGGGCACACATGCCCTCATCCAGCAGGACGTCCGGTTCAACAACCTCGCCCTCCTGGTCATTGACGAACAGCACCGGTTCGGCGTGCGACAGCGCCTGTCGCTGCGGCGCAAGGGCGTCCGCCCGGACGTGTTGATCATGACCGCCACGCCGATTCCGCGCACCCTTGCGCTGGCTTGCTTTGGAGACATGGACGTAAGCATCATAGACGAGATGCCGCCGGGTCGTAAGCCCGTGGAGACCGTCCTGCTGCCGGCCGGGAAATGGGAGGCGGCCTTCGACGCCGCCCTGACCGAGCTGAGGTCGGGCCGGCGGGCCTTCGTGATATTTCCCCTGGTGCGCGAGAACGAAGAGCTGGACCTCACAAGCGCCACGCGTGGCTACGAGGAGCTGCAGCACGGTGTGTTCCGCGATTTCCGGTGCTGCCTGTTGCACGGCCAGATGAGGTCGGAGGCCAAGAGGCAAGCCATGGAAGGATTTCGCAGCGGCCGATATCAGGTCATGGTGTCCACCACCGTGGTGGAGGTGGGAATAGACGTGCCGCAGGCCACCGTGATGATCATCCAGCACGCGGAGCGTCTGGGTCTGTCCCAACTGCACCAGCTGCGGGGCAGGATCGGACGAGGGGATACGCCGGGCAAGTGCTTCCTGCTCGCCGAGCCCACCACGGAAGTGGCTGAGCAGAGGCTGGAGGTGCTGACGCGCACCTCCGACGGTTTCCAAATAGCCGAGGCTGACCTGAAGCTGCGCGGCCCGGGCCAGTTCTTCGGCACCGAGCAAAGCGGCCTGCCGGAGTTCAGGTGCTACGACTTCTCCGACCCGCGACCCCTGGAGGAAGCCCGCCGGGACGCCTTCGCCTTGATAAGGACCGATCCTAAACTGAGCCGGCCGGAGCACGCGCTGCTGCACGAGGCAATCCGCCGCCGCTACGGGGGACGGTTCGTCCTGGGTGGGGTCGGCTGAGGAGAACAGCGTCTCGCTACTGCTCTAACTCCGGGACGGGTGTGAACGCCTTCCGCTTGAATTGCTCGGCTCGTTCGCGGACCTCTTCTGCTCGCTCAACGCCGTAAAGATATTCCCGCCCGGTCGCCGCAGGCAGGACAATCCTCACCTCGTGTTCGTCCACCATCGTCCATGGCCAGAGAACCTCGAAAAAGAAGTCGAGCGGATACTGCTGGTACCACGGCGCCTTGATCTCCACCATTCTTTCGGCGGCGAGCCACTGTATCCTGCCGCCGGAACCTCGCACCGGCCCGACCCGGATTTTCCTTCGCCCGTAGTGGCTGAATGTTAGATCCACTGGTGTCGAGCCGACCCGTTTCTCATCCACCCACGCCAGCACGCCGGACGGTTCGGAGCGAATCAGGACCTTCCTCTCCACACAGCCAGCGCACAGCGCAAACACCATCAGAAAGGCACTTGAAACCACCACCTGCTTTCTCATGGACATGGTCTCTGCTGCCTGCCGAATTCCACGACCTCTGCCGTCAACTCTCTCAGGTCTACAATGGCCCCCGTTGCGTGCCCGTAGAGCCAGCCTCCCACCTCTCCTGGATTCACGGTAAGTGGCGGGCCAACGGAGACTTCCGGCTGGTGCGTGTGTCCGCAAATCGCCAGGTCGTCATCAGGCGACACCGCCTCCGCCAGCGCCTCCGGCTCGTGGGCCATGATAACGGTTCTGCCTCCCAGTTCGAAACGGTAGGGCCCCTGAAAGATGTCCGCGCTGATCTTGCGCAGCCCCTCTCGCTCGCCGTCGTTGTTTCCGAAAATCCCAATGAGGGGCATCCCTGCGCTCATCAGCAGCTCCAGTGCGAACGGAGCAACATAGTCCCCCGCGTGCAGGAGCACATCCACTCCGCGCGCCCTCAGGAGGGTTACCGCGCGCTGCATCATCGGCAGGTTGTCATGCGTATCGGCAATCACGCCAATGACCATGGGGCCTCCTGGACCTGCCGGACCGCTTGCAAGCGCAGAACCCGGATGTTTCTTCCCCAGGTATCAACAAGGACCCTGCCCGTCGCTACCGTTCTCGCAATGCCAACCTTGCCGTCAGAACCCAAGCAGATCCACGGCGTTCCCCCCCATGATACTCCCCACCACGTCCTCGGGCAAGGCGACGGCCCGAAACAGCCTCTGATAGTCCCGCTCGACCGAGGCTATCTGTTCGTGATGCACAGCCGTGCCGAAAACGATCTTCGACCATATGCCGCGATCCTCGGGCTGCCCCAGTACGGAGCCAGGCTCCGCGCCGAGCAGAATCCGGAAGAAAGCCGCCCCCTTGTGGCGCAGGGTGTTGCCTGACAGATCGAACAGGATGTTCTCGTGACTGCGAAGCGTCTCGCATGCCTCTTCGTACCACGGCGCCCCCAGCCCGGAGCCAACGATCTTCAAACCCGGCAACTGCCGCGCCAGCGTGTCGAGGTGGACCGGGCGCATCCGCTCGCATCGCACGTCCGCTGCTGCGTCGAGGGGCGTCGGAGGCAAGAAACCGGTATGAAACAGCACGGGCATCCCGAGCGCCCGGGCTGCCTGATAGAGGGGGAAGAACTCCACGGCGTCATAGGGAGCCGGCGGACCCGATACACGCAGCCCCCGGAATCCCAGTCTGCTCAACTCCTCCACCTCCGCGGGACCGTCCACACCGGGCCGAACGTGCGCAAATGGAACGAAGAGCTTCGGATAGCTCTCCGCACAACGCAGTACCTCCTCGTTCGGCGCCATCCCGTAGCGGCCCTCCCCCCCGCCGATGCACAGCCTGTCAAAACCCAGGTTCTGGGCGGTCTCCGCCAGTGCCTCGGCGTAGTCCGGCTCGTCGTACAGAAGAGCGTGAAAATCGCAGAGCATCCCCTCCTCCTCGCATCGTTACTTTCCCTGGCAGACAACGAGCACGATGCAACAGAAGCTCCAGCCCGGCAAGGCCTTACGGCAGTGCAACGGACCTCTCCGCAAAGCGTCCCCCCACGTTCGGAGCGCGCCCGGAAGAGACCGCCCTCTCGGGCGCGGGCCCGCCGTCAGACCTCGCTCAGCTCCCGCGCGGCCACGACGAGGTCGGCCGAGCGCATCAGCGCCTCGCCCACGAGGACCGCGTCAACCCCGGCCGACTTCAGCTTCTCGACGTCGGCACGGCCCTTGATGCCGCTCTCGGCCACCACGGCGACACCTTCCGGAACGACGGGCGCCAATGTGCGGGCAACCCCCAGGCTCACCTCGAAGGTGTGCAGGTTGCGGTTATTGATCCCGATCGTCTCCGCCCCGAGCGAGAGCGCCGTTTCCAGTTCTTCGGCGTCGTGCACCTCCACCAACGCATCCATGCCGAGCTCGCGCACCTCTCCCAGCAGATCAGCCAGCTTCGCCCGGCGGAGGGCCGCTACGATCAGCAGCACGCAGTCGGCCCCCCACGCCCGCGCCTCGAGGACCTGGATCTCGTCGAGGATGAAATCCTTCCTAAGTACAGGCAGAGGAACGGCTTCCCGCGCCTCCGAGAGGTGCTCGACGGAGCCCCGAAAGAACTCCTCGTCCGTAAGCACGCTCAGGCACCGCGCACCCCCCTCCTCGTACTGACGGGCTATGTCGGCCGCGCCGAAATCCCTGCGGATCAGCCCCGCCGAGGGCGATGCCCGCTTGATCTCGCCTATCAGCGCCACGCGGTCAGTAGCGGTGAGGGCCGCCCGGAACCCGCGCGGGGGCGACTGGCCTTTGATGCGATGTAAGAGCTTCCTCTCGCCGGACTTGCGCAGGCGCGCGACCTCCTCCAGTTTGGCCGCGCAGATGCGCCTCAGGATGTCCGGCATGTCATCCACGCTCGGCCTTCTCCTTCCTCAGGGCATGCAAGAACTCCCTCGCCGCTTGCTCCGGGTCCTCGGCGCCGCAAAGGGCAGCACACGCGCCCACCGCCTGCGCGCCCGCCTCAACCACCGTACGGGCATTGGCCGGGGTTATACCTCCTATCGCCACGGTCGGCAAGCGAGTCGCCGCACAGATGCGTGCGGCCAATTGAAGCCCCCCTCCCCTATCGTAACCCTTTGTCTGGGTTGGGAATACAGGCCCCACGCCGATGTAGTCGGCTCCCCGCCCTTCGGCCTCCTCGGCCTGCTCGGGCGTGTGCGTGGACAGGCCGATGACAGCCCTTGGCCCCATGAGTTTGCGCACCTCTTCCACCGGCAGGTCGTCTTGTCCCAGGTGGACGCCGTCCGCGCCGCATAGCATCGCCACGTCGGGGCGATCGTTGACGATCAGCAGCGCCGAATGCTCCTCGGTGAGCCGCCGGAGCAACCGCGCCCGCGCGAGAAGACGGTCGTCGTCAAGCTCCTTCTCTCGCAATTGTAGCACATCCGCCCCACCCGCCAGCAGGCGCTCCGCCGTCTCACGCCACGGCAGTCGGCAGTGCTTTTCGCTCAGCAGGGCATACAGCCGCACCCGGCGCAGACACTGGCGTTTGGACACACTCATTCTACCCCCGCAGTGCCCTCGGGCGGCTCCCAAAGCGCCTCAAACTCCCCCCGGGTGACACCTGACTGCTCCAGGAATGACCTCAAAGTCCCCATCTCAGGCACGGTGTCCTCCAGCAGCTCGCAATCCGCCCCCGCCCGCACGACCAGCCCTGACTCGAGCCCGGCCGGCACGAATGCCGTCTCCCCAGCCGCAAGGCTCCGCCGCCTCCCACCCCCCTCGATGGTAGCACAGCCACTAATGCAATGCAAGATGCGATAACTTCCGTAGTTCGGC
>JAUWZH010000137.1 GCA_030615435.1 Candidatus Brocadiaceae bacterium
CGCTGTGCGAACGAGTGGCGGATGGCCTTTCACGCGCCAATGTGCGTGTGCCTACGTTCGGCGATTACGGGATTACTCATCCTGAAATCTTCTTCGTGGACATGCGCATCGTGAAGCCCGCTGCGAGCATCCGTTACACAGTCGATGACGCATGGCACATCATCAAGGGGCAGAACGTACGTGACCATGGGTTCACCCAGTACAGAACCCTCTGCAGCGAGCTTGTCTCGTCGGGGTTCTTCGCGGGTCGGGCATTCTCTGCAGGCGACGCATACATCGAGGACTGCGCAATTGGACGTGGGCCGACCGGGAACCTGACTACCTGGCGGTGGGTCGGGACAAACCACCACATTGAGAAGGTCGTTGCGGATGTCGCCAATCTCTTCGGCTCATCAAGAACGACCTGACCGTCTGCTTCAGTTCGCCGCGGCTCATCGCCTCGACAAGCCGCGCGTACAGGACGCGCCGGGGCTGTCGAAGCAGGCGGGCATCTGCGCCACTCGCTCGAAGGATCTCGATGGCCTCAGGCCGCCACAGCAACTGTGCCACTGAGAATGGGTCCACGAGCGGATTGCCTAAAGGCCTGCGTTGTGTGAAGAAGTGCACCGCCCCACGGCTGCCCTTCACACAGAGGATTATGCCCCACCACTTCGGAACGACGTGACGCACGGCCGCCAGATGACGCTGGCCAACGATGATCGCTATGCGGTCGAAGACGGCGTTGTAAGCCGCGATCTGAGAAGGTAATCGCGATAGCGCGTCACGGTCGCTCTTGATCTCGTACCCCAGGAAGCGACCATTGACAACGGCGATATCTGCACGGCAACTGCCATGCCGTAATCCGAGTTCATCGATGACCAGCGTTCCCTGATCTTCGTGATGTCGCTTTAGCCTCTTCCTATGGAAGCTCTGCCTGATCTCTGCATCGTTCACGGTTGGCTCCAAGCAAGTCGGGCGGTGACGCCGTCAAAGAATACATTCTTCCGCATCGGGTTTCAAGGGTAGGGCTTGCCATGCCGCTCAGTCTGGCCTGGAGCTCATCACTTCCAGAGTTGGTGCGACGGACACGACTACCTGGGGTATTCGAACTCGCCTGCGCGCCCTGACTCCGGGCGGAGAGGCTGTGTGCAGTTGATGGACAGGGCAGGTAGGCCGTCAGTGCCCCGGCGACGTCAAGCAGGCTGGGGTCAGTGTAGACGTTCATGGTGAGGTCCAGGGAGGAATGCCGCAGCCTACCACGCGGGATGGGCTGACGTGCCCGGTCGGGATTTCCGGCTCAGAGAGGGGACTACGGCTTCAACCTGTTGAAGTCTACGACGTTTCCCGTGCCGCGCAGGTTCAGCTCCCCGGGACGCACGATGCGGCTCGAAGCCTCCTCGCGAACCTTGCGCAGCTCGTCTTCCAGTTGCCTGCGGCTCTCCTCCAGCTTCGGGACGGCATACTGCTCGAACTTGCGGAACGCCTCCTGGACCGAATCGGCCTGTATCTCGAAGCTTATCGGGATTTGCTGCACCCCGATGGGGGTCTGCACTCCGAGCACGACCTGCCCGATGAACATCTTCCGGCCCTCGTCAACCGGCGCCATGACGTCTATGCGTTTGACGGGGAACTTCTGGTCCTGCGGGTTCTCTTCAATGTATTCTTCCCGTTTGTAGATCATGAATCTCCTCGACGGGCCGTCTCCGCACGCGCAACGATTCTGCTTCTCATTGTAAGGGAAACGCAGGGATTTGCAAGGGTGAGGTCGGCCCACCGGTGGCGTTCGCTCCGGAAACGGTCGCGGCCCCCTCAGCTCAGGTCGTGGTAGGCGTACTTGCGCGGCCCGGCGTAGGAGAGTTTGTAGGGGAATCTGTGCCGCAGGCCCTCCATGAGCGTGAACATGGCATGTTCGTCGAGCTCTCCCCGACCCTTATTCTTGAAGGCCTCCATTACTTCTGAGGGATCCAGCGGCCCGTCCGCCTCCACGAGCTCCAGGACGAGCTTTTCGGCCTCCGAATAAGTGATCGGCTCCACATCCCCGCTTTCGGCGAGCCGGATGGCCTCTCTCAGCGATGCCGCCTTCTCGCGTGCGGCCTCCACCGACACCATGTTGCTCGTGATAACGAGGCGCGGCATGACGTCCTCGGCCACCGGACAGAGTCCCTCGGCCCAGTCTACCTCCCCCCCGTAATGGCGGCAGTCATAAGGGCAGCCCTTGTTGCCGTACGCGTTGGGGTTACGGAAGATCTCGTAGAGGTAGGCGGGGCGCTGGGTAAAGCCAATGCCGAACATCGCGCCGGCCTGCCGGAGAGCGGCTTGGAACACGCCGTAGTCCACCCCTTCGCGCTCGCCCCGGAAGATGCACACCCACCAGTAGGGAGCGACCACCGATTCCGCCGTTTCCCCGCGCCGGTCCAGCCACGGGCAGTCGGCAATCGCCGAGTCGAGGATTTCCTTCCCCTCACGGTAGGTGTCGAGGTAGCCCGGGACTTTCTTGAGCTGTTCGACCCCGACGGCCGCCTGGAACTCGGTCATCCGGTAGTTCGAGGAGAGCACGACGGGGCTCTCGCCGAAGATGATCCTCTTGTTCAGCTCGGCGGCGAGGCGATCGTCGTTGGTGATTGCCATTGCGCCTTCACCGGTCGGGAGCTGTTTGGCCATGTTGAAGGAGAAGGTTCCGATGTGGCCCCAGTTGCCGAGGTACTTGCCCTTATACTCGGCGAAGATGGCGTGAGCGCAGTCCTCCAGCAGGTAGATGCCGTGTGAGTCCGCGATGCGTCGCAGCTCCTCCACCTCGGCAGGGAACCCCCACAGGTGCGTCACCCAGATCGCCCTGGTGCGCTCGGTGATGCGCTCCTCGACCGACTTCGGGTCCATCAGGAAGCTGTCCCTCGTGACATCCGCCCACACGGGCACGATGTTGGCGTGCAGGCAGACGAGGCCGTGGAACTGGACGATGGGATCACAGATGATCTCGTCGCCGGCCCCCGCTCCGATCGCGCCCGGGATGGCCTGCATGAGAACCATCGCCGTGGCGCCGGCGATGGCGTGCTTCGCCCGGAGGTCGCGCGCGAAGTCGCTGCGGAACTGATCCATGAACCCACCCGGCTTGTCGGCGAAGTTCCCGCTTTCGATCACTTTCGTGAGGTTGCGGATTTCCTCTTTTCCGTATGTCGGCATCTCTCAACGCCTCCCTGTCAAATGCCTTGCCCTTCGGCGGGTTCAGCACTCGAACATCCAATCCTGCAGGGCATTGGCCTCCTCCTTGACCGCCCGCACGCAGCGGCGGACGCATTCCCTGAGCCCTATGCGGGGCTCCCACAAGTCCTGCGACATGCGCCGCACGTCCGCCAGGTACATCGGCAGGTCCCGCTCCTTCTCCACCTCTTCGAAAATCGGATCCATGCCGAGCTCTTCGGCCACGGCCTCGTCCACTTCCCTGAAGCTTGCGATGTTCTTCCCGGCCACGTTGTAGAGGGGCGCCGGGCAGTCCACCCTGTTGGCAGCGGCGATCGTGGCGTAGATGAGGTCGGAGATGTAGCCCACGTTGTAGTACCAGGGGTTCTTGCGGCTCACCTGGCTGGGCTTGCCCTGGAGGTAGAGACAGCAGGTGCTGCTGGCGCGCCCGTTGTAAGTGTACGGCGCGGCGGGCCAGAAGTATCGCAGGATTACCGCCGGAATCTGGTGTTCGATTGAGAAGTAGTTCACCAGCATTTCCCCGCCGAGTTTGGTATCGTCGTATGCCATGTAGCCGCCCTCGGAGCCCGTGACGCCTTCGCGAATCAGGTCGTTGCGGTCCTTCGAGGGGAGGTAAACCCCGCCGGTGGAGCCGAATACCATCCTTGCCCCGCTCTCGGCGAAGTGCTCCATTACGTGCCCGGGAAACAGGCTGTTCACGAGCATCAATTGACGGAACGAGTCCCAGGCATAGCGCCCTCCGGCGTTCCACTGCACGATCTCATTGAAGACCACGTCGAAGTCATCCGGCACCGAGCGCAGGCTGCCCGGCTGCGAGACGTCCACGTCCCACAATTCCTCGCACCATTGGGAGACCTCTTCCTTGATCTCTGGGCTGGGGAAACGACCGAGCCCGTACACCTCGTTGTTCTTCGTCAGCACATAAGACAGTCCCCGGCCAAACATCCCGCTCACCCCCATCACGAGCACTCGCTTGTTCACCACGAAGTCCTGCTCGATTCCCATCTTACGGCTCCTTGCACTGGTGAAAACACACCGGCACACTCGCCAACCGGAAGCGGCTCTCAGCGTACCACCCGCACACTCGTTTTGGAGTGCCTGAGGGCGCG
Organism: Candidatus Brocadiaceae bacterium; assembly: GCA_030615435.1. GTDB lineage: Bacteria > Planctomycetota > Brocadiia > SM23-32 > SM23-32 > JAUWZH01. The sequence goes on from JAUWZH010000137.1 coordinate 4,287, forward strand.
AAGGACAACCACACGTTCCGGAGGGCGGCGCGTCTTTCTCAGCCGCCCGCGGGCAACCTAACTTACCGCCGGTCCGCCCCGAATGCAAGGCCCGGCTCTTGCTGCCGCAGATGGGGGCCGAACGCCGCTTGGGCAGCGCGACCCTTGCGCAAACGGAAAAACCCGCTATCATGCCATGCCGCGGAAGCGCTTCCGGCGGGCGGGGCGTGCCGCCCGGTGAGATCTTTACCTGGGGAAAAGTCCCGGCAATGCGCGTCACTGAAGGCAGGGCGTCCAGAAAGGGTCGTGTGGCATGCCTGGCAACAAGCCTGGCCCTGGTGGTGATCTCCCTCGCTGTTTTCGCCTTTCTTCCCGTGCTCGGCCGACCGGTCCTGTGGGTCGGCGTGGTGTTTGCCGCAGGGCTGGTCCTGCGTCAGGGGAGCTTCTCGGTTCTTGCCCGGTTCATGAGGTACAAACCCGCCCCGGAGCCGACCTGGGAACCGAGCTTCGTTTTTCTCATCCCGTCTTTGAACGAGCTGTCGTCCTTGAAACGGACCGTGCCGGCCCTCAGGGAGCTGAGCTATGGCGGCAGCCTGCGGTTCTGTTACGTTTGCGAGGGGGCATCCACGGACGGCAGCCTGGAGTACCTCCGTGAGCGCGCCCGCAAGGACGTGCGGATCGTGCTGATCGAAAAGCACACCGAGCCGGCCGGACGCGGGGCAGCGATCCAATACGGGCTGGAGCACGCCCCTGAGTGCGACGTGATCGGGTTTCTGGACGCCGACCATACCTTGCCTCAGAGCACCCTGCGTGAGCTGGCGCGGGTGTTCGCTGACGAAGACGGCCCGGTGGCGGTCCAGGGCGTCTGCGCCTGTGCTGCTGACCTTGCTTCGAGCAGGCTGGGGCGGCTTCTGGCGGTCGAGCGGCAGTGGCTGGAACGCGTTGAGCTCCAAGCCACCTGGCGGCTCGGCGGGTTCTGTCAGTTCGGGGGCGGACAGGGGTTTTTCCGGCGCAGCCTCCTTGAGGATCCCGAACTGCGCGTTGACGAGTCCATGATTCTGGATGACGCCGACCTCTCGTTGCGGCTCGGCCTGAAAGGCCATAGGATCACGTTCAATCCCCGGGTCGTTACGCAGTCCTCCGAGCCGCAGAGGCTGGCAGAGTTCCTCGACCAGCGATACCGCTGGGCGCGGGGCTGGGTGCAGCTCTCCGGCAGGCACCTCAGTTCGCCCTTCCGCGCCCGGGGCATACCACTCGCCTTGCGCTGCGACATGCTGAGGTTCGTGCTCACGCCCTTCACTGCGGGTTGGCTGTTCTTCGCGTTAGCGGCGGGCCTGGCCGCGCCTTTCACGAGCTACCCCGCCCCCACCTGGCAGGCACTGACATGTGTGTTGTGGCCTTTCCTGCTGGGGCCCGGCCCTTACCTGGCCGGCGTCCGGCGCGCGCGGCGGCAGGACGCCTTTCTCGTGCTCTTGGGCATCCCGCTGCTGCTGCACGCTTACTGCCTGCTGGTCGTCGTCTCGGCGGTGGATCAATACGTCCTGCGCAGGCCGGCGGGGTTCGCGAAGGTGACCAAGCACGGGTGAGGGGGCACCCCTATAATGACATCAGTGGTGTCTGGCGGCGCCGAAGGGGACCGGGAACGGTCGTGGCGACGAGGAGGGCTGAGAATGTGGGTCAGAATGGGCCGTGCTGTCTCTCGGGCATGGGCGTTTGCAGTCTTGGCGGCACTTGTCTCGCTGGCGGCAGGTGGGACGCCCAGGACTGAGGACGAGGTGCTGCAGGAGGAGTGGCTGGCCCTCTACCTGCAGGGTCGCAAGGCCGGCTTCGCCCACACGCGAACCGTCAAGAGGCAGGCGGACGGCCGCACGGTGTACGTGACCACCACGAGCGAGAGAATCAGCCTGGCCCGGGCCAATACGGTCGTGACTATTACGGTCACCGCAGAGGTTGTGGAGGACCGCGCTGGCCGCCTGGTCTCCTTCGAGCAGAAGCTGGACCAGGGCCCGACCGTGCAGCTTACGCGGGGCGAAGTGAAGGGCGACGAGATGATCCTCGTGAGCGGCGCCGCCGGTGCGAGACAAACACACACCGTGGACGTTCCGGAAGGGTTGTGCCCGTGGGCCGTCGAGCAGGTCTCGCGGGCCAGGGGCTACGAGCCGGGCACGAGATACTCGCTGCCGGTTTTCACCTCGCTTGCGCCCACGCAGACCGTCATTGCGAAGGTCAGTGTGGGCGAAAAGCAACCCGTGCAGGTCTTTGAGGTCACGAAGTGGCTGCACCCCGTTGAGGTCGAATTGTCCATCCTGCCCGGCGTGAAAACGGTGCAATGGGCCGACGATGAGGGACAGGTCTGGCTCACGCGCACGAAGATGGCCATGTTCGAGATCGAGCTGCGCAAGGTGAGCAGGCGCGTGGCCCTCGAGCCGTCCGACGCGGTGGAGGTCATGGTGGCCGGCGCCATCGCTCCGGACCGTCCCATTCCTTCCCCACGCACCCTGGAGGCTCTGACCCTGGAACTCTCGCCGACGGAACCCGGGCGCGTCGGCCTGGACCTTCCTTCGGACAGCTACCAGAGCGTCAAGAAGCTCAACGGAGCCCTCCAGGTGACCATTCGTCGCGCTCATTCCAGCCCGGCCAAGAGCTACAGCCTCCCCTGTCG
>JAUWZH010000338.1 GCA_030615435.1 Candidatus Brocadiaceae bacterium
TGACAAATCGGTTCGGCATGGAAAGAGGATGGTAGAGATAGGGGAACACAGGCTGTCGCCAGGCTGCGACACTTGCTGGCCAGCACAACAAAGACGCCAGCATCGGCCAAAGGATGTGATTCATGGCTTCTCAGTCCCACCTGCCCGATGGACACACCCCCCAAGGCGCGCTCCCTGAGCAGGCGGTTCTGGAGCTCATACATGCCTGCGGCTCCTTACCACACCGCGGTCCGGCGTCACCCGTCGCGTGAGGTCTTCGAGATGCTCCTTCGACTGCGACCCATCTTCCGGAAGACGGAGTGGGACGTCCTGGCCCTCCGCCATCGCGATGAACTCAAGACCGCCGAGATCGCCACCACGCTTGACATCAGCCCCGCAGCGGTCAGGGGAAGGGAACGCCGCGCCTGGAAGAAGGTTGAGGCTGAGTGGCAGAAGCGTTCCGGCCTGAAACGTGACAAAGCGTGACGGAACGTGTCGAGATGTGCGGGATATGCGCGATTACGGGAGGCGCTTTAGCTGTGCCTGTTCGTCAGGCCCTTTATGGGCCGGCCGGAGGGCGGTGGCTTGGAACGCAAGCGCTCGTCTGCACGGAGACAAGGATGTGTATAGCAGCCTGACAGCCTTCCTTCAAGAGGTTGAGACTCTCCACGCTGCCCAGCTGGAGCAGGCCTCCCACGAAAGGGTCGTGAGGTTCAGCGGGTGCGTCGTCCAGGCCTGTGTCCAGGGCCGGCTCACCTCTGTGAGCATCTGGATTGAGCCATCCACGCTGAGCCGCCTGGTCAGCTTTGGCCTCGAAGTGGGTGGCGGAGCGGCCATCTCTGCGGGAATACCATTGAAGCTGGGCTACATCACCCACCTGAGCGTCGATGTAGCTGCTGCCCTGCTGGAAAGAACTCGCCAGAAGCTCAGCTCCCTTTGCCACGGCCCCAGCCGTAGCGTGCCTGCTGTGCGGGATGCTGCCCACGCCAACACCGTGGCAGGCGAGCTGAACAGGATTCCCAGGCCGGAGCGTGGGCTTGTCTTGGGCGTTCACCGGATACGGAGACGCCGTCGCTAACACGGATCGGGCGGCGCAACACTATGAGAAGCGGCCAGATCAGAGACATGGACGACGAGGACATGCGCGCCTACCGCATGGCCCTGCGCTCGTCTGTCGCCGCCGTGATCTGCCGGCTCATCCGCGAAAAAGGCATGAAACAGATCGAGGTGTCGGGTGCGGCAGGTTTGAGCCGCAACACCATCCTGAATGTCATCGGTGCTGGCCGTTACGACGAAGCTCCGTGCCCGAAGCTCGACACCATAGCGGACATCCTCTATGCACTCCGCGTTACACCTGCCGACTTCGGCGCGCGCCTAGCCCGAGAGATAGAGGACCGGTGCGCCGCAGCCGTAAGCAAACCCGAAGGTCACACGTTCGGGCTCACCATAGCCGGCCACACCCTCAGGGGGGAGTTGGTGTGTACCGAACATCTGCAGAAAGCCAAATGAATTGTGCACGCTGCCAATCTGAATGCCAGTTTCCCTTCTGGAATCGTGCTAACGTGATTCAACGGACGCCGTCCCGGTGGAATAGGTGCCTGAACCAGGAGGAAGATGATGAAGGAGCACGAACGGCGTAGAGGAGGCCGGGCCGTCGTCCGGACAGTCCCCATCGCAAACCTCAAGGCCCCCGGTGAGCTCTATCCGCGGTTCCAGCCGAACAGCGAGGTGGTCGAGCGCTACCAGGAACGCCTCGACGACATGCCGCGCATTGTGGCGGATCAGCCCGGATGCCTTGAGCCTTGAGTAGCCGGAGTCTCCTGATGAGCAAGAACACCGTCAAGCAGGCAACAGAGCTCGTCACCGCTTTGTGCCGGCTCGTGTTCATCACCCTGGCCGGGACCATCCTCATGATCGCGTTGCTGCTCGTCGCCAACCTCGGGCTGTACGTCCTGGCCCGGGTGGTAGAGGTGGTTTTCGACCTGGTTAAGAACGGCGTTTTCGGAGGATAGGGGCATGCCGAACAAGAACATCCTCAAACAAGGACTCATGAACCTGCTCAACCTCAACTCCGAGGAACGGGCCGACCGAAAGGTCAAGCGGATCATGCAGCTTGACGACATGGCCGAGACAACCCTGAAGCAGACACACCTTGACCCTCTTACGGGCGTCAAACCGCTGTCTGCATGCCGGCCAGGGGGCTGACGGGATCGGGGCATTTCCTTCCCTCCCTGGCCCAGAACGTCCTTGGTGAATGCGTAACGTGCCGCGCCATCTTTGAAGAAGCCGGGCACCCTGAGTTGATCACCCTTGTTCCGAGAGCCGAAGGAGGAGGGGGCCTCTGCCAAGGCTGTCAAAGAATATTCTGCTGGGAGCACGGGGCCCTGGAGGAGGACGGCAGTTTCTGGTGCGAGAACTGCGCCTATGACAAGGGCATGAAAACGGCAGAGAAGGCGGTTCTGAGAGTCGTTTTCAAAGGACTGATCAACTTCTTCGGGGGCAAGGATGAATGATTC
>JAUWZH010000347.1 GCA_030615435.1 Candidatus Brocadiaceae bacterium
CACCGCCAGCATCGCAACAGCACAGACCAGCACAAGAGCCTTCTTCATCTCGCAGCCTCCCTTCGGTCTGGATGCCCGGAATACCTTCTCCTGCACTGAAAACACCTGTTGCTACGGTGTCGGCAACACACGCCGAACACACCCCCATGCCGGTCCGGAGTCCCTTCCGCCCCCCCTTCACACCTTCACCCTGGCGCCGTCCTGTCTGGAGAACACGACCTCCTGTTCGGCGGGCCCACGCTCGGGGTTGGCGTGGATCAGGACCTGCCTGTTGGTCTGCTGCTCGAGCTCGCGCAGGCGGGAACGCATCACGTTGTTCAGATAGTTGGCCACGGCAGGCGGCACGTCCACCTCCACCCGGGCCACCTCCGAGCGCCCGAGTCCGGCCCGAACCTTGCGGATCGTCTCCAGGGCTATCGTTTCGGGGCTCTTGATCTGGCCGGTTCCCCTGCAGGTGGGGCACTCGATGTAAATGGACTGCCGCAGGCTCTGGCGTCGCCGCTGGCGGGTGATCTCCACGATGCAGAAGGGAGACATCTTGAGCATCCTGAAGCGCGCCTTGTCCCTGGCGAGCGCCTCGTGGAGCGTCCTCTCGACGCGGGCGCGGCGAGAGGTGTCCTCCATGTCAATGAAGTCAACTATCACCACGCCCCCCAGGTCCCGGAGGCGCATCTGTCGGGCGATTTCCTCAGCGGCCTCCAAGTTGATCTTGAAGGCTGACTCCTCGGCGTCGCGTTCCTTCTTGAACCGGCCGCTGTTGACGTCAACGGCCACCAGGGCTTCGGTCTGCTCGATTACGATGTTCCCCCCACACGGAAGGATGACGGTGCGGCTGTGCATCTTCTCCAGCTCCTCTTCCACACCGTAGTGGGCGAAGAGCGGCTCGTCCCCCTCGTAGAGTCTGACCTTCCGCACGTGATGAGGCATCACCTCACGCAGGAACTCCTTGACCCTGCGGAACACCTCGGGGCTGTCCACCAGAACCCTGCGGATATCTTCGGTGAAGACGTCCCGGATGACCCGGATCACCTGATCGCTTTCCCGATAGACCAGGGCCGGCGCGGCGGAGCCGGCGGCACGGCGCTTGATGGTTTTCCAGAGCCTTGAGAGGTAATCCAGGTCGCGCTCGAAGGCCTTCCTGTCGCGCCCCATCCCGGCAGTCCTTACGATGATGCCCGTGTCGGGGGGCACGTCCAGTTCCTTCAGAATCTCGCGCAGGCGGCGCCTTTCTTCCTCGTCCTGAATCCGCCGGGAAACCCCCCGCAAGGACATTCCGGGCATCAGCACGAGGTACCTGCCCGGAAGGCTGAGGTAGGTGGTGAGGGCCGGCCCCTTGTCCCCGATCCCCTCTTTGGTTACCTGGACCAGAACCTCGCCGCCGGCACGCAGCAGTTTTGCGATGCTTCTCTGACCCCTCGGGTCCCTCTCGCCTTTGCGCCCCTTGCCGCCCGAGCCCTCGGCCAGGGAGGACTTCACGTCCGAGGCGTGAAGGAACCCGTGCCTCTCATAGCCGAACTCCACGAAGGCGGCCTCAATGCTCGGTTGGACACTGACCACCTTCCCCTTGAACATGCTGCCGACGATCTGCTCGCGGGAGGTGCGCTCAAGGTAGAAGTCCTCGAGCCTGTTCTCTTCGACGACGGCAACCCTGGCTTCCTCTTCCTCAACGACATTGATCAACATCAACGCTTTGCCCATGTCTTCCTCGCCTCACAGGGAGGAAGGTAGGCTCACATGCGTTCGCTCTATTGCACCCTTCTGATAGTCCTTGCCGGGCTTGCAGCCCAGGGCCTCGAGCACTTCCTCTGGACGCGCCGTCCCCTGCTCACTCGCCCCCACCAGCATCAGAAGCTCCTCTTCGTTGAGCCGCACGTCCCGGAGAAACGGAGCTATGTTCAGCCTCTTGGCTTCGCCGTCTCTGCGCCTGTGAACGACGATTTCCTCAGCAGCAAGCAGCTCGTCCAGCGACCGCTGCGTTAGCGAATGCCCCCTCAGCAGCCTCACCCGATAGGAAAGCTCACTGACGCGTCCGTCCGGCTTGGCAGGAATACTGCGAAGCGACCTAAGGACGATCCCTTCGGGCAGTTGAGCGGCCAACCTGTGCTTCGCCTCCTGAGGCCTCACCCATTCGTCCAGCTCGAAGTCCAGAACCTCGTTGCGTCCGACAATCCCCACGCTCAAAGGTACCAGGAGCCTGATTCGCGGTCGAGGGTTGTAGCCCTGACTCATCGCCACTGGCAGATGCGCACGCCTCAAAGCCCTCTCGAAAAGGCGCAACAGATCAC
>JAUWZH010000215.1 GCA_030615435.1 Candidatus Brocadiaceae bacterium
CCTGCCCTCGAGAGCCGCGTTGAACTCCTTGCACAAACGCTCCAGAACCTCCTTTTGATTGGCGGCACCATGGCCGTTGACAACCAGCACGCGTGAAAAACGCATCCGTCCGAACAGGATGTTGAGCGTATCGCGCACGACGGCCGCAAAAACCTCCTCGCGATAATACCCGCTCCCGACCGTGTTCTTGGGAAAGTCCATGCCCTCGATGAACTCATCGCCCTTGAACCCAACGGCCTTGAGCTGATGCGGCGCGCGCTCACGTTCCGTCCCGACGAAGATCGGGGGGAAATAGGGACACCTCAGCTCCGCGGCCAGACGCCGCGCGAACGCATGGGCCAGCAAATTGTCACAGCCCATTGCCAGGTGCGGCCCGTGCCACTCAATCGGTGCCAGCGGCAGGATGACCAGGCCGTTTCTCTCCCTTGCGGCCACGATTTCGTCCGGGAACAGGTAGGCGATGTTCCAGTCACCCTGCCCGATCGGGCGCACAGGCCCTTCGGCTTTCTGCTGTGTCCCTGCTCTCTTGCGCGTAGGCATGGCGGTGATCCTCCCTGATCGGCTGACGAATTTCGTCCTAATCGCACGCCTGCTTGAAGGCTTCGGCGGTTCGGGCGATCTCCTCGTCACTGGAGTTGATGTTGATCCCAAAGGCCGAGCCCAGTCCCGCATCCACCACGCCGACGCTGAGGTTGATACTGCGCGAGAGGATATCGTCCGTTTGGGGATAGGCGCCCTTTTCGTGCGGACGGTCGTGTTCTTTGAGGAAGCGCAGGACGTGCTCCATGTTGCTGTATACGTGCCAGCCACTGTGGTCAACCGTCATCGTGCCGAGCCTCTCGGCGACCGTCGCCGCCCTTGCCGGATCGTCGAAGATGACGGTCAAGAGGGTTCCGCATTCGCCCTCCGGGTCGTGCACCGTGCGGTAGTGCATTCCATCAATGGTGGCGATGGCCTCCCGGAGCCGGCGTTTTTTCGTGCGAAGCGTGCTTACGATGCCGTCGAGTTTGCGGAACTGCGCCAACGCCACGGCTCCCGTCAATTCGTTCATCCGGAAGGTCAGCCCCAGGATCCGGCGCTTCCCGACTTCCACGCCGGCGCGGTTGGGACTGTGGCCCTGGTCGTGGTATGCGAAGGCCAACTCGTACAGTTCGTCGTCATCCGTAATGAGCAGGCCGCCGTCCCCTGCCGTAATGGTCTTATAGATGTTCAGCGAGAACGCCCCCATCTGACCCAGCGTGCCGGCCCGCTTGCCCTTGTATGAAGCACCGACCGCCTGGCAGCAATCCTCAATGACCGCCAGGCCGTGCTTTTCCGCCAGTGCCGTGATGGCATCCATGTCCGAGGGATTGCCCAACATATGGACCGGCATGACGGCTTTCGTTCGTGGGGTGATGCGCTTCTCAACGTCCGTCGGATCAATCGTGAGGCTTTCGTCAATCTCGGCGAGCACGGGGATGCCGCCTGCAAAAATGATCGCGCTGTATGAAGCGGCAAACGTATAGGCGGGCACGATCACCTCGTCGCCCGGCCTTGTCCCGATCGCCTGCAGCGCGATCAGCAAAGTGCTGGTCCCGGAGGACGTGGCGATGCAATGCTTGACACCGCAATAGCGCGCCATCTCCTGCTCCAGCGTGTAGACTTTGGCCTTGAATCCCGGATCGCCAATCCGCCCGTAGCGATTGAGGCAACCCCCTTCCAGTACGTCCAGCACCTCCTTCTTCTCTTCCTCACCGATCCATGATGCACCCGGTCCGGGCATTTTTCGACTCCTTCGAAAGCACTGTGCAAGCCTGTCCTTCGACTTCTTCCCCCCGTGAGGACAATCCAAGAGCCGCAGCTATTCGTGTCGAGAAGCGGCAAATCTCTCAAGAGGAGAACACGCGGTTCGCCGCCTGCCGCGACATCCGTCAGGAGCTTGCGGGATATGGAGCGGCGCGGGCGTCCTCAGGCCAGCGCGCTCAGCAGTTCTTGCTCGCTGTAGAGCAGAGCCCGCGCGAAGGCCCCCTGGCCTAGGAAGTCGCCCCGGTTGATCTGCCACTCCTCGACCTCGCGACCGATCGTCCGCCAGTGGGCCTCCCTCAGGATCAGTGGGGCATTGTAGTAGGCCGTCACGAGGCGGTCTCCGAGCCTCACAGTTGAGGGGTAGCCGAGGTCCTCGTGCACCAGGTCGTCGCAGAGGATGAGGCGACGCGCTCCCCACGTGCGCCCTTCGTCCTTGCTGATGAGGCCCTGCACTCCGCGCGGCTCGTGGCGTATGCCGAACACCATCAGAACCCAGCCGTTGGAACACAGCGTGAGGTCGGCCGGATGTTCGCTCCTGCCGGTAACAGCCACGGGATCAGACCACGTATGCCCGCCGTCACCTGAACGGCTGACAGCCAGATAGTGGGGGTGCACCTGATTGCCCCCCCGCAACGCCGCCAGCAGCCCGCCGTCAGGCAGCACCAGGAGCGCGGTTTCGCCGTAGTCTTCCGCAATCAGGCTCGGCTCATCCCACGTTCGGCCGCTGTCGCGGGAGCGCAGCACGTAGCTGCGCGTCTGCCCTCGAGCGAGGAGAGCGGGGCCGTAGACCGGCATGAGGGCGGTCCCGTCGGGCAGAACGACGATGCGATTGAAGGCGCAGTAATTGAGCATCGGCTCATAGCTCAGCGGCTCGGGCGCTTCCCAGGAGACGCCACCGTCCTCGGAGCGCATCACCATCACCTGGGCCCGGTCCAGGTCCTCACCCCAGTTGCCGTCTTCGTCATAGGATCTTTGCTCTTGATAGGCCAGGACAATGCTTCCGTCCGGCATCAGACCCGCCGCCGGGTTGCGATCGTCCGCGTCGGTGTCCGCGATCACAACAGGCGGGCCCCACGTCAGGCCTCCGTCCAGCGAGCGGACCGTGTCCATCCGCCCCGTGATGCCGATGTGTCCGGCGCCGCCGCGCACAAAGGCCAGGATTTCCTCGCCGGCCGGGTTCACAAGAACGGGGAAGTACCCTTCGTCACGACAGATCACGACCTCTTGCGAGGAAGGAAGGCTGCGCAAGTCGAGAGCTTCCATCGAGATACCCTTTCTGTCTCTTGAGCCAATCCGATCCGTTCAGCACACATGTTTCGCAGGCCGATCTGAGCGCCCGGGATTATATGCCCGCCATGGCCCCCGTGCAAGCCATGCACCTTGCCCTTTCACCCAATCTCCGCTTCAACCACGGGATTCGCGTGAAACGCCGTTCCCATGGGCTTATCATACCATACAGGCCGCTCAGTCCCTGAGTCCATGCGGGAAATCAGGGTCTCAGACGGGTTTTCGTGGGTGCGGCCACGCGGAACGCACTCTTGCCACGGGCTGATAGGTTGGTTCTCAGAGTTCTGGGAGGGGACGAAGATGAAGCTCAAACCTGAGGAGTACGGGAAGGTAATACCGCCGCCGCCCGTTGTCCTGGTGTCAACTCTGCACGGCGATGTGAAGAACATAGCCCCATTCGGGATGAACATGCCGATCTCGTCCGATCCGCCCCTATATGCGATTGGAGTAAGAGATTCCAGAGACACCTACAAGAATATCCTGGAGACCGAGGAATTCGTCGTCGCTGTGCCAGGTCCAGACCTGGTCAGACAGATCAATATCACGGCAGAGTCCTTCCCCAGGGAAGTGAGCGAGTTTGAAAGGGCAGGACTTACTCCCCTGAGAAGCGAGGTGGTGAGACCCTTCGGGGTGAAGGAATGTCAGTCCAATTTTGAATGCAGACTCGAGTGGGTCAAACAGGCAGGCGACCATTACATAATGGTTGGAAGAGTGGTAGCAGCGAGCATCAACGACAAGATCTATACTGAGGACCTGTCAAGATCGGTCATCAATGCTGTTTATCATGTCAACGCAAATGACTATGCCGGGAAGGGGCCTTTATTGGCCGAAGGGTGACGTGCGAATTCGCGACAGACGCCAATCGGTCGGTTCGCCATCGGGAAGTGCCTCGTGGCTCAGACGCGCTGCGGCAGACACGCCAGTATCCAGGCGAAGTCTGTCTGAGAACCCATTTGGTTTGGCCGTGACGAACGATAGAACCGCTGCCCGGCGTCAGGGTATTTCAATCTCGTCAGCGCTCTCCACGTTGCTGTCGGAATCGTACCAGTGCTCGCTCTTGCTCACGTCAATCACCGTCAACCTCACTACATCACCGCTGCCAAGTTCGAGACCGCGATAGCTGAAACGCACCTTTCCCCCCCGCTTGGTTCGGCGTGACTCGTCCCCAACAGAGGTGCCATTCACAAACCAACTCACGTTGACGGTAGCGCGACCAGCACGGTTCTCGTCCCCGTCAACAATCTTCACCGTGGCCGAGACCAGGCGGCGCCGTCCGCGTAACTTCAAGTGAATGTCGGCTACGTGGAGCGCAGGACCGGGATCGGGCTGGGATTGCAGGGCTTCAAAACCGTCGGTCGTGTCCTCCACCCTGTCGGCCGTCCACCCACCAAGCGCCAGCACTGCTCCAACTACTACGAGCGCAACCAGGCACAGCACAGCCGCGTATTCGACCAGGCTCTGTCCCGGCCTTTTCTTCGAAGAGTTCTGAGTTGGGCTCATTCTTTCAGTCGCTGACACAAGAGGGAGACAATAACACTTCCTACCGGCGCAATGCCCCTGGAGTGTACTGGCGGATCACTCGATTTCCCTTTCTGCCCGGTCCGCCGGATTACTGTGCCTTGCCCTGGGCACCCTGCTCTGCGTCGTCCTCGGGTTTTGCATAAAGGAACATCCGCTCGCGGATGCCCTGGGTGGGGTACCGTTTGATGTCAGTGCGCACGCGGAGAGCTATCGTGTTCACCTTGCCCGGCCGCAGGAAATCGCTCACGTCCATGTCGAGTTCCCGCTGGGGCACCCATCGCTCGTAGTCACGCCGGCCCACGTAGTGTCCGTTCACCCAGAGCCAGGCCTCATTGTTCAGCGCCGGGGCGAACAGGTGGAGCTC
>JAUWZH010000352.1 GCA_030615435.1 Candidatus Brocadiaceae bacterium
GCCGGGCCGTAAACTCCACATCTGTCGGCAGCGTGGTGCCGGCGAGCGCGCAGGCCCCGAGGGGGCTGACGTTGAGCCGCCGACGACAGTCGGCCAGCCTGTCGCGGTCCCTGTGAAGCATTTCCAGATAGGCCAGCAGCACGTGGGCCAGCAGCACGGGCTGGGCGTGCTGCAAGTGCGTGAAACCGGGAACGACGACGTCCCGGAAGGCCTCAGCACGTTCCAGGAGCGCCTGCTGACAGCCCTCGAGGAGCCGGTCGAGTTCTTCTGCGGCGCGACGCGTCCAGAGCCGCATGTCACAGGCGATCTGGTCGTTGCGGCTGCGGGCCGTGTGGAGCTTGAGGGCGGGCTCACCGATTCTCTGGATGAGCGCCGCCTCAATATTCATGTGGATGTCCTCGTGCGCCTGCTGGAACTCGAACGACCCCTCTTCGATTTCGCCCTGGATTTCGCGCAGCGCCTCTGTTATCTCGCCCAGCTCGCCTTCCGAAAGCAACCCGCAACGCGCCAGCATCTCCGCGTGCGCGATGCTGCTTTGAACCTCTTCTCGAAACAAACGCCTGTCGAAGGAAACCGACTCGGTGAACTGCTCCACCGTCGGATCGGTCTCCTTCTCGAACCGCCCGCCCCAGAGCTTGTTTTTCTTCTCCACGAGCAGTCAAAGCGCCCTAAAAAACGTCCTGGGAGGCCATACGCCGCAACTCCCCATCGGCCCGAGGAGTTGCACTGGGCACCTAAACGTCCTCACCCGCGTCTACGGCTTTCTGCGCCCCTGCGTCCGTAGAAGCCGAAGGGTCCGTTTGGAGGCGCCGACAATCCCGCAAAAGCCCTCCAACACAAGGCAGAGTTTAGGGCAGAGCCCGGTGAAATGCAAAAGAATATCCGCCGGTCCTGCTCGGGCCTTGACCCGTGTTTCAGGCCCACGTAGAATCATCTCGCTGCGAACAGAGTGTTCGTGGCGCCTCATCGGCGAGGATGTGCTGTGCTGTTCCCGTGTCAGCAGCCTCTCTGGCCCTTGCCCATCTGGAAGAGGAAGCGGCGTTCTGCCGCCGGCGCATTGATGAACTCGAAGAGCCCCAGGAAGCCGAGGAAGAATGAACTTCAGCAAGGAATCGCCGCCTTGAAAGCAGTCGTCATCATCCCTGCACGATATGGCTCCACCCGGCTCCCGGGCAAGCCCATCCTCGAGGTGGCGCGGCAGGTTACGGGCCGCTACATCGTTCAGCACGTCTACGAGCGCGCTGCCCGCGCCCCGAGCGTCTCCAAGGTCATAGTGGCCACCGACGACAGGCGCATCGCCGAGGTGGTAGAGGGCTTCGGCGGCGAGGCGCGCATGACGAGCCCGGAGCATCGCAGCGGCACGGACCGAATCGCAGAGGTGGCCCGCGAGCTCGATGCCTCCATCATCGTCAACGTCCAGGGCGACGAGCCGCAGATCGAGCCCGAGCAGGTAGAGCGAGTCGTGCAGCTCCTGCTCGAGGACGAGGAGCCCGTGATGGGCACCCTCGCGCACCCGATCGAAGACGAAGAAACCTGGCGAGACCCAAACGCCGTGAAGGTCGTGCTGGACGAGCACGGCTATGCCCTGTACTTCAGCCGCAGCCCCATCCCGTTCGTGCGGGACTGCGAAAACTGGCTGCGAGACAGCCCGGTGCAGCCGCTGCGTCACATCGGCATCTACAGTTTTCGGCGGGACTTCCTGCTGCGTTACGCCCGCATGCCCGCATCCCCTTTGGAGAAGGCTGAGAAGCTGGAGCAGTTGCGCGTTCTGAGCGCGGGATACAAGATCAAGGTCGCCATCACCGACAAGGCGTGCATGGGGATTGATACGCCGGAAGACCTGGAGAACTGGCTCGCGTCGTACTCGCACCCGTTGCGATAGTTCCCCGGCGAATCCGTTTCGTTTGCTCTTGGCTTCGGTCGCCTATGTGCTGGCGGGGTGATGTTCCCGTCTGACGACCATCGCACCTTGTTGGGAGGAGAGACATGCCCGTTCATTCGCACTTCGTCATTCACTGGACTGGAAAGAAGCACCTTAATCAGGTCAAGCCGGCGACGAAAGCAGATGAGGTGAAGGCCTACGTCGACTTGCTGCGCAGCATTCTCAAACAAGGGTTGAGGATGAAGAAGGGACAGGAGAAGATGTATGGCCTTGGTGGCAAGGGGTTCTGCG
>JAUWZH010000158.1 GCA_030615435.1 Candidatus Brocadiaceae bacterium
AACCCTTGGGAAGTACCAGCCTCTGGACGTCTGGTAAGGAAGGACATCCGGCGTGCCCGCACCGGCCGAGGCCGTGTGCGAGCACACCCCGGATGTCAAACCCAGAAAGGAGTGAGGAGAAAGATGACCGCTCGAGAACAGGAAGTGATGAAGATAATTGAGGAATCTGGGGGCAGCGCTTCCCCCACCGCTATCGGGCGCGAGATGGGAGTCTCGCCGGACTATGCGGAGCAGCTCTGCCGGCACCTGGTATGGCTGACAAAGCTTTATCGCAGGGGGCGGCACTTCGAGGTCAGGACGACGAAAGTATGAGGAGGCATGCATGGGCGGAACAGAGCTTGAGGTCCTGAAGGCCGTGCGGAAGAAGGGCGGTGAAGCCTCGATCTCGGCGATAGCCTCCGAAATCCGGATGGGTACGGACTATACCCGAATTGTGTGCCGTGGTCTGGGTATGGCCGACTACGTGGATGTGTTCGGAAAGGGTAGGGTACGACTCACCGAGAAGGGCATGGTCGCTTTGCGAAGGGCCGCGCCCCGCGAGAAAAAAGTTGAAATAGAAGCATCCGGAGAAGAGAGCGAGCCGGAGGCGCAGGGCGACGAGGAGCAGAAGCCGCTCTCTCCGGAAGAGAAATACCTGCTCTGGACCTCCAGAGAGATTGCCCTGCGGCAGGCTGATGTCCTGGGAGAAACGCCTGGAGTCGGAGAAAAAAAGGAGGTGGCTACATGAAAGGCATTGAGAAGCAGATACTGAGCGTTGTGCGCGAGTTGGGAGAGGCCGGGCCGGTCAGTATCGCGCGACGTATCAGCGTGCAAGCCTCCATGGTGGAGGCTGCGTGCGAGGTCCTAGTGGAGGACGGTTACCTGTTGCGCCGCGGAGAGAAGACATACGTCCTTTCTAAGGCCGGCAGCAAGGTTGTGAGCAGGAGAATTTCCCGCGGGTTCATACCCGTGCTCAAAGGGGGAGCCTGATCCCTTGCGTAGGTCCCCAGCGCAACCAGTAGCGACCTTGCCGGGCGCCCGTCTGCCGGCGGAACAGTTGGAGATCAGACGCCCCGTGAGCTTTCTCGACGAATGGTCCCGGGCACAGCTCGTGTTCTTCGGCGGCAAAGGGGGCGTGGGCAAGACGACCATGGCCGCGGCCGCAGGAATGGCAATCGCCCGCCGATCAACGCCCGACGGGCGCAGAATCCTCGTGCTGTCCGTTGATCCCGCTCACTCGCTGGGCGACAGCCTCGGACAGCCCGTCGGCGCTAAAGCCGTCCCTGTGCAGGACGTGGACGGCCTGTGGGCAGCGGAACTCGACGCGGCGAGTCTGGCGGACGCCTTCAGCAAGGAGAATATCGAATCCCTGCGCACCCTGCTTGACCGAGGGACGCTGCTTGACCGCTCGGACATCAATAGCCTCCTCGACCTGACGCTTCCGGGCGTGGACGAGGTGATGGCAGTGGTGGAGATCGCGCGTCTGCTGGAGGAGCGCGAATGGGATTTGATCCTCGTAGACACTGCGCCGACCGGACACGCGCTACGCTTCCTGGCCATGCCGGACGAGATGAAACGCTGGATAGGGGCCCTGGACGTCATGCAGCGCAAATATCGCTATTTAAGGCGCCATTTCAGTGGCAGGAAAAGGCTTCCGCCCGACGCTGCCGAGCAGTTCCTGACGGACTTCTACGGGAAGGTTGAGAAGGCCAGAGAAATATTTGTGGCTCGTGACCGAGCAGAGTTCGTCCCGGTGGCGATCGCCGAGCCGATGGCCTTCGCTGAGACAGAGCGTCTCCTGCGAGAATTGGCCGGTTTGGGGCTGCATCCGAAGCGCCTCATCGTGAATCAGTTGATCGGGCCTTCCACGTGCATGTTCTGCGCCGCCAGGAACCGCCATCAACTGTCAGCGTTCGCCGCTGCCACTGCCTCTGCGCACCTGGAGTTGCTGCCCGTCCCCTGCTTTCCCGGTGAGGTGCGCGGCCCGAGCGAGCTGAACCGCGTCGTGAGCGTGCTCGAACATCTCGCCGACAAGCCGGTCGTTCTCGAAGACCTGATGGATGCCGTGCCGCTGAAGCGACGCAGGCTGAGGCGTCCCGTTGAACGCAGACGCGGCGATCCGCTGGTGCTCCGGAAAGGGACTCGTTTCACTTTCTTCGGCGGCAAGGGCGGGGTGGGCAAGACGTCGTTGGCGGCGGCCGCGGGATTACATCTGGCCGGCGCCAATCCTGACAAACGGGTGTTGTTGTTCTCCACGGATCCGGCGCATTCGATGGCCGACTGCTTCGGTGTCTCCCTCGGCCCGGATGTCGTACCCGTTGCGGCAGACAATCTTTTCGCCTGCGAGCAGGACGCGGAAGAGCTGTTCGAGCGCTTCAAGGACCGATACGGTCACTCGATTACCGACATCTTTGAGACGCTCACTTCGAGCGGCGTGAAGGTGCGGTTCGAAAAGGAATCCATGGAGCAGTTCGCCTCGCTTTCTCCGCCGGCTGTGGATGAGATCATGTTTCTCAAGAGCGTGATGGAACTGGCGGAGAGCGGCCAGTTCGACCGGATCGTCCTGGATACGGCACCGACCGGTCATGTGCTGCGGTTCCTCGAGCTGCCTGAGCTCGCTCACGCCTGGCTGCGAGCCATCTTCAAGGTGTTGATCAAATACGGGCGCACCGCCAGCGGAGAAATGTTGGATCTGGCGCGGAGCCTGCGCCGTTTCCAGGCCGTTCTGACAGACGCCGCGCAGGCCGAATTCGTCGTGGTGAGTGTGGCCGAGCAAATGGTCGTGCGCGAGTCGGAACGGCTCCTCGAGCATCTCTCTCGACTGGGTATTGACTGCCGTGAGGTTGTTTTTAACAAGCTGATCCCGAAAAGCAAGTGCGGCTTGTGCCGCCGAACGAGAGAAGTGCAGGAGGGCCACCTGGCGAGCTTTCGCAAGGCACATCCTGGTCTGTGCGTCATCTCGGCGCCCCTGTTCGCGCAGCCCATTGCAGGATTGGCAGCGGTCAGGGACCTGGAGTCGGTTCTGTTTAGCGCAAAGGGAAAACGATGAAGAAGAGGAAAAAGCCGACTAATAGGCGCAAACATTCCCCGAAAAGGGCTAAAGCGAACGTCTCTCCGGAGAAAAACGGGCTTGCCAAGGCGGCAGCCGGTTTGCCGGGGGCGAGCGAGTTTCCTGCTATATCAATCAGCGCCAGGCTTCCGTCGCCGGCGAACGCTACAGGCCGGGTTACGCTGGCGCGGCTCTTCGGCACGAGGGGCGCGAACTGGCCGCGCGAGTTCCGGCGGATGCCTTTCCGTCCCGGCCCCCCGCAAGAGATCGGTCTGATGGGAGCGCTGGTCGGGTTCGTGAGCTCGCCGGTGCTGGGCGCGCCGCGCATGGTGCATGGAATCGCCAAGGGCGTGCGGGATGCCGCGCGGGAGGAACAGAGCCCGGAGAAGCAGGTGCTTGCCCTGCGGATGAGGCTGGAGACCGGTGAGATCACCGAAGCCGAATTCGAGCGCCAGAAGGCGCGAATTGAAGCGCGCGCGGAGCCGCCTGCCCCGAAAGGGCCCGCGGTGGAAAAGCCGCCCGCAAAAGAGGCTAAACGACCGAAGCCAAAGCGCCGGAAGGAGGACTAACCGCCATGTTGATGCGTACCTTCAGCAAGGTGGATGACGAGGGACGGATTGCCATCGGGCGCAATCTTTGGAAGCACTGCCGGATGCTGGACGCGACCGAAGCCGCGTACCTGCTCGTAGCTCTGAAGGGGTGCACCCGAAAGGAGTATCTCTTTGTTTTTCGACTCGGCTTCATCCCGGCCTTGAGCATGTTCGAATGCGTCCTGGCGGGAGGGCGGTGCCCGATCGAGGACGGCTGTGTTCGCCTCGAGGACAGACTGCTCGAAGACACGTGCTTTGTGCCCAACAGCAGGGTCGAGATAAAGCTCGCAGGCACCGGCACGCTGCGCTGGCTGGCGATCCGCTGGCGGGGACCAGTCATGCGCTCGACCTTACAGATCCGCATGGACGTGCGCGGACATGCAGGAAGACGAACGGCCAAGAAAGAGAAATGGCACCGAACGCCGTTGGAGTACTGACGAGGGCTGTGAGCGGTGAAGCGACGCAACAACGGGAATAGGAAAAAGGACAGGAAGCAGTAGATCGAACTTACAGGGAGGAGAGTGGGATGAGATTCTCTACCGGGAAAGAAGCGCGAGTAACCCATTCGACGGGTACGGAATGGCAGGAAGTAGAAGCACTGAAAAAGAAGCGGAATGCCAGGGTCCGTTATTCCACGGGCCGCGATTCACGTGTGCTGCATTTTACGGGGACGCTGACGGGCTATGACCCCCCTGACGAGGAGGAGGACGAGCAGCAGCAGCACGAGGGGGATGCTGAGGCGGCGGCTAAGGACAAGAAGGAACATGCAGAGCTGCGGTTCCCTTGGGGTGAGAGTCGATATGAGAAGATCCGCCGGCCGCCGCAGCGCAGCCGGGACGCCGGCTCAGAATAGAACGTGGTAAGGAGGGCAAGCACATGGAAGGCTGGATAGTCGCACGAAGACTGCTGTACAGGGAGAAGTCACGCTGGTCGAAGCCACCCGAACGGCAGTCAGCATTTTCCCGTCGGCCTGAGGAACAGTCCACATTTTCCGTGATCGAGCACAAATCCCGGTGGTCCAGGCCTCCCGAAAAAGAGTCCAGGTGGACCAGGCCGACGGGGGGGTTCGCCTGCTGTCGGGCGAGGTGGTACCGCGGTCGGCCGCACAAGTCGGCGGTGGTCAAACGCTGGTTCGGACTGCCGAGCAGCTCTGCACCATCCGATGGTCCTGTGACTGCCTCCGGTCCGAGCGCCGTCGCTTCGAAGGGCGGCGCTGAGGCGGCGGCTCAGAATAGAACATACTAAGGGGGGCAAGCACATGGTCGTCGGAAGGCCGCACAAGAAGAAGTCAGGCCACATCAAGCCTTACAGGCCGGTGCCAATCAATCCTTACAAACCCGTCCCGCTGAAGCCTTACAGGCCGGCCCCGCTGAAGGACTACACGCCGGCCCCGCTGAAGGACTATACCCCGGTGCCGCTTACGCCCTACATTCCGGTACCGCTTAGGCCCTACACTCCGGTGCCCATCAAGGACTATACGCCGGTGCCTCCGAAACCTTATGAGGTGGTGCCGCCTAAGCCTTACAGGCCGGCTCCGCTCAAGCCTTACAAACCCCACCCGCTTAAGCCATACAAGGCGGCCCCGCTCAAGCCTTACAGGCCGGCCCCGCTGAAGGACTACACGCCGGTGCCGCTGAAGCCCTACACTCCGGTGCCCATCAAGGACTATACGCCGGTGCCGCTGGAACCATACACTCCGGTACCTATCGAGCCCTACAGACCTACCCCGGTGCGGGGAAGAAGGCGCTTGAAGGATCGCAAACCAATTGATAGAGACCCGGTTGAAGGCAAGGTATGGGAATACTGTCCCGAATGTGACACGATCATTAGTCTTTGTCTCAGCGGCAAAAAGATGAAGTGTCACGGCTGCGGAAGCAAGATTAGCTATGTGCCGGAGCAGTAGCTGCCCATTCTCGCGGCCGCTGGCAGGCCCTGGCTAGAACAGGAGGTGAGGTGATGAGGTACTCGATCGGTAGAGGATCGAAGGTGAAGAAATCGACCGGGATGAACTGGGAAGAATTGAAGCAGTACCAAAGAAAAAACAGACGCTACGGCACGATCCGCTATTCAACGGGGCGGGAGTCGCCGATTGAGCATTTTACCGGAACCCTGACCGGCAAGGAGACGGATGAGGAGCCAGATCTGCCCCGGCAAACTTGGCAGTGGAGAGTTCGTGAGTTGCAGAAAAAAGTGAGAGCAGCAAAGGCCGAGGAGGCAAACAGGAGTGCACAGGAAAACTTCCCGCAATAAACGCGGACGCTGTCGTTCGGCACGGTGAGCCGGGCATGGGAACGAGGTCCAAAGGAATTCACGTCTCAGCAACAGAAACAGAGGCGATAAACAATGAGTCTGAGCCAGATGGAACAAGAAACACTGAAGGCCGTGACCGAGTTGGACGGAAAGGCGACCAACAAGGCCGTCAGCGAAAAAATCGGTACGAGCATCGAAGACGCCCTGTTCGTATGCATCAAGCTCATCAAAACGGATCATATGGTTTTCAAGCCGAACCGGGGATTCAGTGTCACCGACAAGGGCAAAGAGGCACTCGAGGGCGGTGAGGCCGAGCCTACTGGGGGGGCCGTTGGCGTAGCTGTGCAACCCGAGAGCTTCCGGGGAGAGCGTGTGTGGAAGGTTGCCGGGAAGCGCGGTCGAGGATATGGCCGG
>JAUWZH010000309.1 GCA_030615435.1 Candidatus Brocadiaceae bacterium
GGCACGAGCGCCAACCTCTGGCTGGTGAGAATCCCGTTCCAGCCAGGGATGCTTTCCAGCTTCGCCGACATGGAATGGCTCGACCTGGAGTTCACCAAAAAGGTGCTCCAGTACCGCAGTTACCCGGACCCCATCCATTACGACTGGCACGGGGGGGGGGCTGCCCAGTGGGGTCCACGTCTACGCGGTCACGCTCCACCGCCCCGAGATGCACATGGAGGTGACGCCGACGGCCTTCGGTCACGTGTGGGAGGCGCCTGAGAACCCGTCCTACGACGTGAGGCTCGAAAACCGAGCCGGCGAGCCGCAGGAAGTCACAATCACCGTCGAGACGCTCAGCGCCGACGGCGAGGAGAGCGTCCACCAGCAGAAGAAACTCACCGTGCCCGCCGGAGGGGTCGTCACGCCGCGCTTCGACATCAGCGTGGAGAAGAACGGCTACCACGACATCGTCGTCTCGATGGAGCGGGCCGGCACGAAGTGGGTGGAGGAGCGGAGCTTCGTGCGGCTGGCCAAGGATACCCGCGCGGAGAAAGGGACCGGCGAGGGGCTGGCGTTCAGCTACTGGAGCTATCACGGCGGCCACTACACGCCGCCGGGAGAAGAGATCAAGCGCCTCATGCGCATGGCCGGCGGGCGTGCGCCCGTCCACCCGGCGAACGCCTGGCCCATCACTCCGCAGTGGGACTGGGCCGGCGAGGATCCGCTGAACCAGGAAGCATACGAGCAGTACAAGAAGGAGGCCGTGAAGAAGATCAGACAGCGCCAGGGCGAGAACCCGGAGCTCATCACGTTTTTCCCCGAGCCGGGCATCTCCCTCGCCTACATCAGCGGCTCTCCCAGCTACTGGGGCGAGCCGCGTTACGAGCTCAACGAAAAGGAGAAGCACGCTCTCCGCGTCTTCTTCAACACCTCCAAGGCCGCCGCTGAGGGGGTGCGGGAGGAATGGCCCAACGCCAGGATTCTCATCCCCTGGGGCGATGCACTCTTCATAGTGCCCCTGCTGCGGGCCGGGTTTCCCAAGGAGCTCATTGACGGCAGCGGTCTGGACAGCATCGGCTTCGAGCGCCTGCCGGAGCGGCAGCTTCACAGCATGAGCACCCACAGACTCTACATACTGAGGGAGGAATACCGCAAGTTCGGCATGCCGGACCCCCATCTGATCTACGTGGAGGGCATTTTCGTGCCGACCGAGCCCGGCGCCTGCACCTGGCAGGGCCAGGCCGATCGCCACGACCGCTGGGCCCTAATCTCCCTGGCTTACGGGGTGAAGGAGTTCTACTCCGGATGGTTCGCGTTCGACTGCGGGGATTACTACGGCACCGAACATTACGGCGGCTGCGGCATCCAGCGACGCATCCCCTACTGCAACCCCAAGCACGCTTACGCCCAATACGGCACCATGACGCGGATGCTCGACGGGGCGAGTTTCGAGAAGTGGCTCCCGACAGGCTCCCTCACCACCTACTGCCTGAAGTTCGACCGGCCCCAGGAGAAGGGAGGCCCGGTGCATGCCCTCTGGACGATCCGCGGCAGGCGGCCAGCGACGTTGACTCTGAGGGGCGACGCGACCGTCACCGTCACCGACGCCAACGACAACCCCACGCCGCTGGAGAGCGAGAACAGGACAGTCACCGTCATGACCTCCCCCTCGGTCATCTACATAGAGGGCGTGGATGAGATCGAATCGGTCGCCGTCGGGGCGCCAGATCACTCCGAGAGCGTCGAGTGGGCGCGCGGCCGTAACCGCCGCACCTGGCAGACAGGTCCGCTGCTGCGCGGGACGGAGGTCAACTACGAAGCCATCATCGCCTCGCTCGGCGACGGCGCCTGGTCGGTGGGCAAGCGGGGGAGCGACCCCGAGGAGGTCTACCGGACCAACCACTTCGAGACCGTCCGCTATCCCGGCAAGATGGCCGTCTCCGTCGTCGAGGATCCCGATCGCGGGCCGGCGCTCGCGGTGAAGCTGCTCAAACAGGACAAAGAGCGCCAGCTCATGCCGTGGTACAGCGCGATCGAGCCCGAGGAGCCCATCGCCATCCCCGGCAAGAGCCTCGCCCTCGGGCTGTGGGTGAAGGGCGCGAGCGACTGGGGCAGGGTGGTCTACTGCCTGCGCGACGCCAATGACGAGATGTGGATCTCAGTCGGCGGCAAGGACCAGTGGAACTGCGACGACGGGCACTCCTGGTCGTCCTTCAACTTCGACGGCTGGCGCTACGTCCGCTTCGAGCTGCCGAGCCACGTACCGTACGACAACTTCCGGGAGTACGGCACCACCTGGTGGCGCTACGCCGGCGGCAAGGCCGAGGGTGTCGGCGTGGTGGACCTGCCGCTGCGGCTGGAGAAAATCATCGTCGAGCGCCGCACCCACATCCTGTACGTCAACGACATCCAGCTCACCCACGCCGAGGAGAACGACGTGCTGCTTGGCGACCTGATTGCCGAGTACGAAACGGAGTGGCACGCCACCGACGAGGTGGTGAAGCAGAGCCGCATCCGAATGCCACTGCCCGAGGCGCCCGCGGAGATGGCCAATCCCATTGCAGAGATGAGGGCCGCCAACCCCCTGGCGCCGACGAAGCTCGTCGGCGTGCGGGACCCGGACTGGGGCTACGACGGAACGCGCTGCCACGTCCAGTTCGAAGAGGTCGAGGGCGCTGCCGCATACCAGGTCTGGGTCGCCGCCCACGAGGACGGCCGCGGCGCAGCGCAGATGGCGGAGATGCAGGAGAGCGGCGGCCTCGTGCAGCGCCTCGCTCCCGGACTCGAACTATACCTCTGGGTCACCTACACCACGGAGCAAGGCGAGGGCGAGCAGAAAGAGTCCCTCCAGAGCAAACCCTCGAACGTCCTGAAGATCCAACTGGTGGACTCTTTCGGGATGAAGTAACCTTCTTGCCTGCGACACCAGGACAGGTCGCCCCTGCCGGATGCTCGGTAGGGGCGCGCCTTTCCCGTTCTGCGTGATCCTGGAGCTCCGCTCGCTCAGAACAGGCCGACGACTTTGCCCTCCTCGTCTATGTCCACTTTCTCACCGGC